>JALVMZ010000235.1 GCA_027032655.1 Desulfobacteraceae bacterium | reverse complement strand
GTATCAGAGTTATACTTCCACCAATGAGGAAAAGCACAATGGAGCCAAACACCAATGCCATTATCCATGGAAGATATGGATGAATAGCAGTAAAACCCACATAGGGAATCCACCACAGCAAAACCGCAAACCCTATTAGAAGAATACAGGTAAGGACTAATAGAATAATAAAAGTCCTTTTCCCTTTGGGTGTTCCATCTTCCTGGAAATATTCTTTATTAATCCTTTCCAAGTATTGTTCCTTCATCAATTCTGTGTCCCTGTAAGAATTCCTTAATCCCCATCCTTCTTTTACCAGGAAGTTGTATTTCAAGAATCTCTAATATTCCATCTCCGGTTTCAATCATCAGAGATGATTTACTCTTTATAATTCTTCCTGGGGTGGTGTTAGCCTTTTGAGTGTTGATTATTTTTGGTCTGAATATCTTAATGGTCTCGCCTTTTAGAGTGGTGGATGCACCGGGCCAGGGGTCAAGCCCCCTTATTAGAGAGCATATTTCTGAGCAGCTCTTTTCCCATCTTATGGTTGAGATCGATTTATCAATTTTGGGTGCATAGGATGCCATGTCTTCATCCTGGGGTATCTCTTTTATCTTCTCGGTTTTCATCCTCTCCAGTGATTCAATGAGGAACTCTCCACCAAGTGTGGCAAGTCTATCATGAAGTTCTCCTGTGGTTTCGTCCTCTTTTATGGGAATCATTTTCTGATATAGGATAGGGCCTGTATCAAGCCCCTCATCCATACGCATTATAGTAAGCCCGGTTTGTTTCTCACCATTTATAATAGCCCAGTGTATGGGTGCTGCTCCCCTGTATTTTGGCAGAAGGGATGCATGCACATTTATAACTCCGAAGAGGGGAATCTCCAGCAGCTCCTTTTTCAATATCTGACCAAATGCAACAACAATGATTAAATCAGGTGTTTTTGATTCAATGATTTGGAGGAAATCTGTATCTGATGCCCTTTCCGGTTGCAGGACCTCAATGGAGTGCTTTTGTGCAAGCACCTTTACAGGTGGTGGAGTTAGCTTCTTTCCTCTTCCTTTTGGGCGGTCTGGCTGAGTTACCACTCCAAGTAACCTGTAACTATTTTTGATAAGTGAATCAAGACATGGAAGAGCAAATTCCGGTGTTCCCATGAAGATGATCCCTGGGTCTTGTGGTAAGTTCTTTCCTTCTAAAGAGGGCATTTGATACTCATTCCTGTTTCGAAGTCTTGATTTCAGGGTTCTATCTGAATTTTATTCTGCCTCAGCAGTTTCTTTATCCTCCTTGTATAAATAGACCTTTTTAGATGGCTTATATGGTCAATAAAGAGTATCCCGTTCAGGTGGTCTATTTCATGCTGAAGACATATGGCAAGGAGATTATTTTCTGCATTAATAGTTATTGGTTTTCCATCTCTATTTAGACCCTTTACCTGCACCATTGCATTCCTCTTTACCTCTGCAGAGTAATCAATTACACTCAGGCATGCCTCATCGTGGACTATCTCCCCTTCACATTGAATGATTTCAGGGTTGATTAATACATTAAGATTCCTATCTTCCTTGGCATCACGGACATCAAATACGATCACCCTTTTTAAGATTCCCACCTGATTTGCTGCAAGACCTATTCCACCTGCCCTATACATGG
>JALVMZ010000234.1 GCA_027032655.1 Desulfobacteraceae bacterium | reverse complement strand
AATAACTCTGGGCACGGTCCTGTCAATACTTATACTCCTGTTTTTATATAGATTTCACAGCTTTTCAAGGGCGGTATTTATAATATACTGGATGCTTTTATTGCTCCTGGTTTCTCTTTCCAGACTGTCTTTCAGACTTGTGGATGAGGGAACAAAGAGGGGGAAACAGACAGGAAGACACGCTGTGATTTATGGGGCGGGTTCTGGAGGGCATCTGGTTATGAAGGAGATTGAAAATAATAGAGCTCTCAATCTATCTCTGGTGGGTTTTATAGATGATGACCCCGGAAAGAAAGATAGAAATATCCAGGGTTATCCTGTCTTAGGAGGCATAGAAGATATTGAAGAAATTATAAAGAAAAATAATGTCAAAGAGATAATCATCTCATTTAAAATAAATGGAAATGAGAAGAGAAAAGAACTGGAGGAATTTTTCAAACAAAAAGACCTTAATGTCAAGGTCTCACAACTACATTTTATAATAGAATAAGAGAGAGCTTTGCAAAAATTACCTTAATTGTCATGCTGAGGGACATAAGTCCCGAAGCATCTCATGAGATCCTTCGGGTGTCCTTTGGCCACCCTCAGGATGACGAAAATAACTGTATCAACACTTTCAGGATGAGGAATGGACTATATGGTTAATTTTTGCAAAGCTCTCTAAAAGAAAAAACAGGATTATTTAAGGAGGGCTTTTGCTATAATTGTTTTTTCTATCTCCTTTGTTCCTTCATAAATCTCAACAATTTTGGCATCTCTATACAACCTCTGAATTCTGTATTCATCAAAATATCCGTATCCACCATGAATCTGAAGCGCCTCATTTGCACAGAATACCCCTGTTTCACCAGCAAACCATTTAGCCATTGCGATAAGAGCATGGTCTATGATTCCCTTATCAGCCAAGGACGCAGCCTCATAATAGAGATTTCTTGCTGCCTTTATCCTTGTTGCCATTTCAGCTATCTTAAACTGTATGGCCTGAAACGATGAAAGAGAGGATCCGAATTGCTGTCTCTTTTTTGCATATTTTATTGCCTCATCCAGTGAAGCCCTTGCAACTCCCACCCCCTGCGCTGCGACATGCAGTCTCGTCCTGTTAAAGAATTCCATTAACTGGTAAAATCCCTTCCCCCTTTCTCCCACCAAATTGTTTTCAGGGACTCTTACATCAGACAAAGAGATTTCAGTTGTATTTGATGCCCGTATGCCCAGTTTTCCAGTGAGCTTATTTGCCTCATATCCGGGAGTGGAGGTATCTACTATAATGAAGCTATGACGACCGTGTCTTGACGGATTATCAGGATCCGTGAGGCAGAATACTATTATCCATTTAGCAATTGTTCCATTGGTAATAAACATCTTTGACCCATTAATTACCCAGTGGTCTCCATCCAAGACTGCCCTTGTGGATGCAGATGCAGTATCAGAGCCGGCATCCGGTTCTGTAATAGCAGTGCCTATGATGGCCCGGCCCGAAACCAGCTCGGGCAGTATCATCCTTTTTTGCTCCTCTGTTCCATACATAATAATAAGTTCAGAGCCAAAGGTGGTGGAAGTCAGGGCCTGTCCAATGCCAGGGTCAACGGCCCAGAACTCCTCTGTGATAAGACAGTGCTCAAAAAAACCATATCCTGCACCACCATATTGCTCATCTATAAAAACACCAATAAACCCAAGTTCACAGGCCTTTTTCCATATGCTCAAATCAAATTTTTCTTCTCTGTCAAATTCCTGGGCCCTTTCCACAAACTCACCAAGAGCAAATTCACGTGCTGCTTTTATAATATCCTGCTGTTCTTTGCTCAGTGTAAAATCCATCTTTCTCCCCCTTTTTTCATCATGCTGAGGGCAAAAGCCCGAAGCATCTCATAGATCCAACGGGAGGCTTTCAGATACCCTCAGGATGACAAATGGGACCAGATTCATCATTATGATAGCTTTTCTTTTAATGCATTGACAATCTTAAATAGATCATCCACTACACCATAATCAGCTACCCTGAAAATCGGTGCCTTTGGATCCTTGTTTACGGCTATCACAGTTCCTGCCCCCGTTATTCCTGCTACATGCTGGAATGCGCCACTTATTCCAAGTGCAAGATATACCTTGGGTTTTACTGATTTACCTGATGTCCCCACCTGGTGGTATTTTGGCATCCATTTTTTATCCACTATTGGCCGTGAACATGATATCATACCCCCCATCTTTTGGGCCAGCTCCTGAACAACGGGGATATTATCCTGTTCTCCAATACCTCTCCCAATGGAAACCAGAAGTTCTGCCTGTGAAATATCCACCTCACCTGCTCCTGCCTCTTCATATCCTATAAACTGTTTTTTGCTTGGTGGAAGGTCAGGATATAGGTCTTTAATTTCCACCTCCGCATTCCGGGAATCATATATGTCTGTGGGAAAAGAGCCGGGTCTGATTGTTATTATATAAGTATTGGCATCCTTGAATGATACCCGTGAAAATATCTTGCCATTATAAATCTGCCTTATGGCCTTTGGTTTATTATCCTCGATTATTATATCAACACAGTCAGATGCCATTGGCAGGTTTGACTTTATGGCAAGGGCAGGGGCAACATCCATCCCCCATGGTGTCTGACCGATTAGAATCAAAAATGGATTTAATTCATTAAGGCACCTGTATATTATTTCCTTATAAAGCGAACCATCAAATTGCTCAAGACTTTTATCTTTAAATAATATTATCCTGTCTGCCCTTTCCTTTAGCTCATCAATCGCAATATCTCCGTCATCCCCTCCCAGCAGAAGGGCCACTGTTTTACTTCCGTTTTCCTTTGAAAGTTCATTGGCCTTCCAGAGCATCTGATGGGTTATCTCCCTTATTTCTCCCTGTCTGTGTTCAACCAAAACCAGTATATCGCCCATTAGAGATTCACCCCCTTTTCTTTAATTATTTTAATGATCTGTTCTGCTATGGCATCAGGATCACCTTCCAGAATCTCTGCTCCTTTGGTCTCAGGTGGAAGGAATAGCTCTTCTATTGTGGTCCAGGGAGAGAGTTCCTCTTCGGCAAGACCAAAGTCACTTAACGGTATGACCTTTAATTCCTTTTTAGCAGCCTTCCTGATCCCCATGATCGAAACATATCTGGGCTCATTAATACCTGTCTGAATACTCAATAGTGCAGGTAATTCAATTCTTGAGATCTCATCCACCCCGCCTTCCAGTTCCACCTTGATTTTTGCTCTCCCGTTTTCTATTTCCAGAGAATTTACGACAGCACTATGTGGTATACCTAAGTGTTCTGCCAGCATAATGCCCACCATCCCATCATTTGAATCCTCTGCCTGAACACCTGTAAGTATGAGATCATATGGCATATCTTTAATTACTTGATAAAGAATCTTTGATATTAAATATGGATCCAGCTCTCTGCCCTCGGGGTCAATATGAATGGCCCTGTCTGCCCCCATTGCCAGACATCTTCTTAACACCTCCTCATCATCTTCATATCCAACTGTAATAGCAGATACGCTCCCACCAATCTTTTCTTTTATGCTTACCGCCTCTTCTATGGCATAGTTGTCCCACTCATTTATCATATAGGCCAGCATATCTTTTTTTATATCCTTTTTTGTGGAGTCTATTTCAAGGTCAACTTCCTGAGTCACGGGAACCCTTTTTACACAAACAATTATATCCATTTAGTCACCTCCTTATTGTAAATATGATATTGCTCCTGTATTTCAAAATGAGAGCTTTGAAAAACTCAATGAAATAATATCATTTTTTTAATGCATATCTGGAATTACCTTATCTGTCATGCTGAGGGGCCAAGCCCCGAAGCATCTCATATATCCAACGAGAGTCTTTCAGACACCCTCAGGATGACAGACGGAATATGAGTCATTTTTGCAAAGCTCTCAACATGATTGTGGTTTTAGGATCACATAAAAGAATCAGGCTTATCTGATTCTAAAAATGAATGAATTCTCATTCATGTTTGTGTAACTAACATCTCTTAAATTTCAAGTCAATCCTAAATTGGATGATCAATATGAAGTGGATATTGTGTATCTGTTTATGAAGCATCTGATTTAGCCCTTCAATGCCCATTTTATTATGGCCCCGGACCAATGCCATTAGTGACCGGTGTCACTGCTTAATCGGTTACAAACGGAACATTATATACACCCGGTTCAATTATTAAATTGATAAATTAACTCAGGCAGCAACTGCAGGAAAATGGACTTATAATTTTTGTCCTTTCCTTCGATAATAAATCCAAGCAACACCTGTGATATTCAGTAACTATCTCTTAGTGCCTCTATTTTTTTCTTTTCAAATTTATTAATTCATGTTAAAAATAAGACACTATGCTAAATACTCTTAACATTTATGAAGATTTAAGTAGGTATATTGATAAGCAGGCAGCGCGTAAGATTACTGATGTCCTGGGCAAGGTATATGAGGAGGTAACACAGACAGTTACCAAAAAGGAATTCAATGAATTAAAAACCATTGTAAAAGAGCTGGCACAGGCACAGAAGGGGACAGAGGAAAGGGTAGAAGAGCTGGCACAGGCACAGAAGGGGACAGAGGAAAGGGTAGAAGAGCTGGCACAGGCACAGAAGAGGACAGAGGAAAGGGTAGAAGAGCTGGCACAGGCACAGAAGAGGACAGAGGAAAGGGTGGAAGAGCTGGCACAGGCACAGAAGAGGACAGAGGAAAGGGTGGAAGAGCTGGCACAGGCACAGAAGAGGACAGAGGAAAGGGTGGAAGAGCTGGCACAGGCACAGAAGAGGACAGAGGAAAGGGTGGAAGAGCTGGCTCAGGCACAGAAAAAGACTGAGAAATCCCTCAATTCATTGATTAAAGAGCATGCCAGGACAAGGGAACGCCTGGAAAATATGTCTGACGCAGTTGGATATAATTTAGAAAATCAGAGTTATAAGTCTCTCCCAGAGCTTCTTAAAAGAGATTTTAATATTCATATTGATGGAAGGCTGATTCGCAGATACCTGCCAGGGAAGAAAAAGGGACAGTATATTCAGTGCAATATCTATGGATGGGGTAAAAAGAATGGCAGAAGATTATTGATCCTTGGTGAGGCAAAAACAAGTCTATCCCGTCGTGAGATCAGCCGATTTCAGAAACTGGTCTCCAAGGTGGCAGTGCTTGAAAATATCCCTACAGAAGATGTGATTCAGGTAATCGTTGTCCATGATGTGGTCCCGGATATTGAACAGTATGCCAGGGACAGGGGCATTAAGCTCTACTGGTCATATGAGTTATAAGAGACAGATTAATTAAAATCATCATTATCTCAATATCTCAATGAATCCAGCTCCATTCTGAATATCCTTTATAACAAAAGCCAGATGCATGGTATATCTGACACAAGAATTATTACACTACCCTATTAAGTTATAGGCTTGACACAAAAAACATAGACATATATATTCTATCTTAGTTTAAATTAATATTTTTAATAAGGGGGAATTAATGGCAAAAGGGAATTGTCGATTTGAAGGGAAAGGGGGAGAGTATTTTGTTCCTGTTATAATCCATCTGGGGCTTTTATCCACCATTACTTTTGGGATATATCTACCATGGGCATGGGTTAAGATATTAAAACTCAAGGCATCCCATACCAGGATAAATGAAAAAGGAGTGGAATTTACAGGAACAGGGGGGCAGTTATTCAGAATATGTATTATTTATGGTCTGCTCAGCATTATCACAATCGGACTTTATTTCCCTTGGGCGATGTGTAGATACTTTCAATGGAGGGCCTCCAATACAATAGTAGATGGAAAACCAAGCACATTTAAAGGAACAGGGAAGGGATTATTTCTCTTTTATCTTATTCATTTATATATTCTACCCTTCTTAACACTTGGACTATATTATGTCTATGGTATCTATCGATTCTATGCATGGAAAGAAGAGAATACCCTGTATGGGGGAGAGAAGACATCATTCGGTGGTGGATTTATTGATTTTTTAAAGATCACGATTATCACATGGATACTTAATTCAGTTACCTTTGGTCTATTTACCCCTTGGTCCATGTGCATGCTCTACAGATGGCAGATTGAAGGGCTATCAGTTGGTGATTCCCCTGAAGTAGTGCATTTCCCGAGAGTCAGGACCAATCCCATTGCCGTGGTTGCCCTGATATGTATTGGTATTTTTGTTTTTGGTAGCCTGGTTTATTACAGTATGAGTAAGGTATCGAAGCTTAAGACCTTAAGCAGTCATCCAGAGGCCCTTTTAGTTAAACGGCCGATAGCTGAAAGAAAGATAAAGATTAAAAAGCCTGTAAGAGTGAAATCATCTGTTACAAAAATAAAGAAAGTAGATAAGTTGAAAAAAGCAGAGAGAACCAAGAAAAATACCCTTACCAGTATCCCGGAAAAATACCGTTCTGAACTTAAACATCTTAACAATATGCTTTCAAAGGATCCCCGAAACAGTGCCCTTTATTACAACCGGGCATTGATAATGGCATATATTGGGGAACTAAATAAAGCAGAAAAGGATCTGTCCAGGGCAATAGAGCTTAACCCAAAAGATAGTGATGCATTCTATAACAGAGGAATAATCCGTGTGAAGATGAAGAGATTTAAGTCCGCAATAGATGACTTTACCCGGGCAATAAAACTTCAGCCAGGAGTGCCAGATACATACTGCAATAGAGGGAATGCCTATTTTGAAGCAGGAGATAAGACATCTGCATTAAAAGATATTAATACAGCATTGAGATTGAATCCATATGACCCTGATCTGTTTTTTAACAGGGCTATCATTTACACTGCAATGGGTGAGAGAAAAAAGGCAGATATGGATTTGAAAAAGGCGGCGGAACTGGGACACAAAGAGGCAAGATTGCGGCTCGGACTTCCACCTTTGAAAGAGCCATTGAACAAGACAGATGTTTCAAGATTAAGGAGAGATGCAATTGAGTGCAATGTGCTTGCATTTATCCGATTCATGGATCCCGCCATAGTTCCAAAGGTGCAAAGATTTGAGGCAATAAGAAAGCAGATGGAGGAAGAGTTTAATAATTTATACAATATCAGCCGGAAGATATTAGGAAACAAGGTCATTAAACAGGGCTCAGTCATTAAATATCGTATAAAGGGTGAGGATGAAAGATGGGTTAATATCCTGGGGCCTCAATGGAAGAAAATAATCAGGCAGAATCCAGATGAGCCAAAATTTTTCTGGTTTAAGATAGAGTATGGATGGACCGGGGAGTGCAAGGTGCTTCAGCGGCTCCAGGCGTGCTTAGAGGATAGGAATATGTGCAATGAGAGCCCGGTTGAAGATTCGGCATTCCAGATCAAAAAAATAGACGGTAAATATAAACTCATTAGTGCAAAGTCGGATAAAGAATGGAATATGGGATTTAAGGTTGGTGAAGGAATGATTGGACTTCTAAAATGGGCACAGGCATATGTTAAAACAAATGGTGGAAGAGGTGATTATGAAGAGTTTATGATAAATTTTGCAAAGCAGTATAAATCAAGATTAATGAAAATGATGAGCCAAATTATGTCGTAAAATCATCTAAGTTCTTGAATAATCTTATTTTTTAATTGTGATGATTCCTTTGTAGATAGTTTCTTTGCCTTTTCAAAGTGTAGTTTTGCCTTTCTGGTCATGCCCTTTCTCTTGAAATAGAGACCAAAATAATAATGGGCCTTGGCAAGTTCGCCTCTTCTTCCATAACATATACCAAGATTATAAAGGACTTCGTCTTTAAATGGAATAGGATTGGTTAGCCCTTTAAATATAGGGATTGCCTTTTCGTATTGCTCCAGTTGCTGGTAAATCGTCCCTTCTATAAAAAGGAGTCTTTTATTCCCTGGAACCATGGAAAGAGCCCTTTGTATCTGGACCAAAGAATTCCTGTAATCCCCTTTCAATTGATAGACTCTGGCAAGAGCTAACAGTATTGGTAGGGTCTGAGGGGAAAGCTCATCTGCCTTTTTTAAGTAATTAACAGCACTTATGTAATCCATTTGCATCTTTTTCACCAGACCAAGTCCATAAAGAGATACCACAGAGTATGGATTATTTCTCAATTTCTTTGATATAACTGATTCCCAGTATTCCTGATTTCCATATTGTATAGCAATGGTAAGTTTAAAAAAAGGAAACAGTCTTCTTAAATAAATTACCTCTTGCGTGGGAGATTTTTGGTGGTGACCGGTTGTCATAACCTCTATATTACTCATCCTTTCACTTGCTCCGGGATGGGTTAGAAGATAGGGAGGGATCTCCTGCGAACCTGCAAGCTGTTCACTCTGTATCTTTTTCAATACCTCTATCATGGCAGAGGGGTCAAAACCAGACTTATTCATGTATTTAAATCCCAGTTGATCAGCCTGCCTTTCATCCTCTCTGCTGTAGTTGAGTTGCGCCTGTGCACTTGCTGCTAAAGTGCCTGTCATGATTGCACCCGATGCCTTCCCACCCACCAGGATTCCTGCAAGTATCCCTGCAATGGTGGCAAGACCAATCTTTTTATTCTGTTCCACTCTCTGAGATATGTGTCTTCCTGATATATGTCCTATTTCGTGGGAGATGATGGCAGCGAGCTGGTCAGCAGAATCTAATTTTTCGATCATCCCTGTAAATATAAAGATATGTCCTCCAGGACCTGCAAAGGCATTTAGATTATCATATTTGATTATATAAAAATTAAGCGGGAAGTATCTGGTATCCACAAATCCTGCCAGATAACCCCCAAGCTTATTGATATAAATGAGGGCAAAATCATCATTTACAAATTCAAAGTGTTTTTTGATGGTTGATAAAAATCTCTTTCCCAGAAGTGTTTCATCCTGTATGGACATGGAATACGAATAGGGATTCCACGCAGGATAAAATATTGTTAATCCTATTATTAGAAAGAATATAATTATATTTTTATAACGCATAAATTTGACCATTCTAAGGCTCAACTCGGCAGGCATCTATCCATAGACTCTCAAGGTCATATAGCTCACGGACAGGTTCATAAAAGATATGTATTACCACATCTCCATAATCCAGGAGTATCCAGTGGCCTTCTCTCTCACCTTCAACTCCATAAGCTATAAAGCCTTTTTCCTTCATTTTCCTCTGGAGGTGTTTTGCAATTGCCTGGACCTGGCGGGTGGAGGTTCCGCTTGCAATCAGGAAGTAATCTGTTATGGATGTCAACTCTCCCACATTGAAAATAACAGGCCTTTCTGCCTTCCTCTCTTTAATTATCTCAAGACAAAGAAATGCCTTTTTCAGAGTATCCATTAAGACGATATAATCCCTCCTTCACAATATATTTGATCACAGAATCAGGGAGTAGAAATCTCATTGATTTCCCTTCACTGGCAAGCTCCCTGATCCTTGTGGAAGATATATCCATAAGGGTTGTCTTCATTAAAATTATGTTAAAACCATAGATTGAGATGAAAAAATTACTGCTCTTTCTTTTGAATCCAGAATCAATGGTAATCAGCAGTTTTTGGATTCGGGAGCCATGGGCAAATCCCGGCCTTTTTATTACGACAAAGTGACAGAGAGAGAATAGCTCCTTATATTCTTTCCATGTCTTTATATCTAAGAATGCATCCATTCCTATGATAAAATATACTTCAGGTTCATGCCACAGCTTTTTTATATCTCTTAAGGTATCAACTGTATAGGAAATGCCCCCCCTTTTCCTTTCGATATCTGATACATCAAGTATGGTTGAACCCTTTACAGCAAGTTTTGTCATCTGAAATCTATGATTAAACGGGGTTAAGTCATGTCTTCTTTTATGGGGAGGTATATTTACTGGAATCAGTAGGACTTTATTGAGATTCAGATTTTCACCCACCTCTTCAGCCACCCTCAGGTGTCCAAAATGTATGGGATCAAATGTCCCTCCCAGGATACCAATCTTAATTCTCTCTACCATTTTATTTATTCCCTTACCTGTCCATCTCCATACACTATGAATTTCGTAGTGGTCAGCTCTTCAAGACCCATGGGACCAAATGCATGTAATTTTGAGGTGCTTATGCCTATCTCTGCACCCAGGCCAAGTTGGTTTCCATCGTTAAATCTGGTGGATGCATTTACAAGAACCACTGAAGAGTCCACCTCATCAAGGAATCTCCTGGCATTTGAATAATTTTCTGTAATAATGGCTTCTGTATGATTGGAGCCATATTTATCAATATGTTCCATTGCATCATCAATGCTGGAGACCACCTTAACCGAAAGAATCAAATCCAGATACTCCTCATACCAGTCAGATTCCTGTGCAGGCTTTGCATCAGGGATTATCTCAAGGGTCCTGGGACATCCTCTGATTTCAACACCGGCTGAGCGAAATCTATTTATTATCTCAGGGAGAAAATCCTTTGCTATACCCTCGTGGACGAGCAGGGTCTCCATTGCATTACACACACCGGGTCTTTGAACCTTTGCATTATAGCAGATATCTAAGGCCTTATCCATATCTG
This sequence comes from Desulfobacteraceae bacterium, assembly GCA_027032655.1. Taxonomy (GTDB): domain Bacteria; phylum Desulfobacterota; class DSM-4660; order Desulfatiglandales; family JALVMZ01; genus JALVMZ01. The sequence goes on along the minus strand of JALVMZ010000234.1, from coordinate 4,728 downwards.
TTGACTCATCCACAAATATATGACATACACCTTTGTAATGTTTAAGGACCGGAATCCTTGAGTTTTCAACCACGAATCTTATAAGCCCCTCTCCACCCCTTGGGATTATAAGGTCGATATAGTCCTCAAGCTCAAGAAGCCCTTTTACGGCCTTCCTATCAGTGGTTGGAACCACCTGAACAGTCTTCTCTGGTAGATTGCATTCTTTCAGGGCTGACATAATTATTCTGGAAAGTGCAAGATTTGAGTTAATGGCCTCTGAGCCACCCTTTAGAATCACGGCATTGCCTGATTTGAGGCAAAGACCTGCTGCATCCACTGTTACATTGGGTCGGGACTCATATATAAAACCTATGACACCTAAGGGTATCCTTTTCCTGCCCACAAGGAGACCGTTGGGCCTTTTCCACATGCCGGTTACCTCTCCTACAGGGTCAGGGAGTGATACCAGTTCCATCAAGCCTTCTGCCATGGCATTGATTCTTTCTGTATTAAGGGTGAGCCTGTCAATCATTGCACCTGTAAGCCCCTTTTTCTTTGCAAATTCCAGGTCTTTGCCATTTTCCTCCATGATTTCAGAAATATTGGACTTAAGGCCTTCGGCTATCTTCATGAGGGCACTGTCTTTCTGCTCTCTGGATGCATTCCGTAGGACTCTTGAGGCCTTTTTAGCATTAATGGCCATATCCTTGATTATATCCTCTACTGACATATCCTATCTTCTCCTTCTATATCTTTTAGGATTACGAGGTTATCTCTATGTATAACCTCATCGTCGTGTTTATATCCCAGTATCTTTTCAATCATACTGGTCTTAAGTCCTTTAATCTTTTCCACTTCTGTGGAATTATAATTTGTTATTCCCACTGCCAATCTGATATCCCTGTCATTTACAATGGCAACCGAATCCCCCATGCTGAATCTACCCTTCACCGCTTTTATACCTGATGGGAGCAGGCTTTTTCCGTTCTTAAGTATGGCCAATTCTGCCCCTTTATCCACTATGATCTGGCCCTTTACAGTCCTGGTAAATGCTATCCACCTCTTCCTGGTGCATATGGTTCTGGATTCAGGTAAAAATACAGTTCCTTCCTCTTCCCCGCTGAATATCTTTCCAATAATCCCTTTTTTCTTGCCATTGGCTATAATTACCGGAATCCCTGCAAGGTTTACCTTTTTTGCCGCTGTTATCTTACTGGCCATACCACCTGTCCCAAGGAACCCAGGTATCTTGCTGGCAAAGTTCATTATCCTTTTATCTATCTTTTCAACTACAGGAATCAGTCTGGCGTCAGGGTGTTTCCTGGGGTCTTTGTCATACAGTCCATCAATATCAGTTAGGTTTATCAGAAGTTGAGATCCTGTAAGGTCTGTTATCATGGCACTCAAATTATCATTGTCACCAAATTTTATTTCCTCCACCACTACAGTGTCATTTTCATTTATAATAGGAATCACATTCCATGAGAGCAGAGTAAATATGGTATTTCTCGCATTTAGATATCTCCCCCTATGATTCAGGTCATCTCTTGTAACCAGTATCTGTGCAACCTTTTGTCCTTCCTTTCCAAATGCCCTCTCATACGAATTCATAAGGATGCTCTGACCAACAGCAGCCAGTGCCTGCTGATGCGAAACCGAGGAGGGTCTTTTCCTGATTCCTGTTTTTTTCATGCCAGCAGCTATTGCCCCTGACGAGACAAGTATGATTTCTTTACCCTGAGCTTTAAGTGCGCATATCTCCTCTGCAAGACTGTTGATCACTCTGCTATTGAGTCCGTTTTTGCCGGTAATCACACCACTTCCCACTTTAATAACAAGACGAAAAACATCCTTAATAAATTCCCTATCAGAACCCAATTATCCCTCCTCTAACAGATTTAACTTTTTATAAAGAACAGATTTTAACTCTTCCAGACCATATCCTTTGAGTGCCGAAATTCCCATGACCTCAACACCAATCTCTTTGAATTTACTGATGGTGTTTTCAATCATTAAAGGCTCCTTTTCCTTTAAATCAATCTTATTTAAAATGACCATATGAGGTTTCTGACTTAAAGAGCCACCATAGGCCGAGAGCTCTTTTCGGAGTGTCATATAGTCCTTTAGAGGGTCTTCCAGGGATACATTGGATATATCCACAATATGTAGGAGAAGTTTTGTCCTTTCAGCATGTTTCAAGAACCTCAATCCCAGACCTTTCCCTTTACTTGCGCCTTCAATAAGTCCTGGGATATCAGCAATTATAAGCCTGATTTCATCTTCAAAGTTCAGGACTCCAAGCCCTGGCACAATGGTAGTGAAAAGATATGATTCTATTTTTGGCCTTGCATTGGTTATTCTGGATAGTAATGTGGATTTTCCCACATTTGGAAGCCCAATGATTCCCACATCAGCAATGTATATCAGGGACAACCTTAATCTTTTTTCCTCACCTTTCATGCCCTTCTGGGCATATCTGGGAGCCCTGTTGGTGGATGTGGCAAAGTGGGTGTTTCCCTTTCCCCCCTTCCCCCCCTTTGCAACCACGAGCTCCTCTGATATATGAATAAGATCACCAAGTAACTCTCCTGTATCCTCATCATAAACCTTTGTTCCAGGGGGGACTTCTATTATACAGTCATTGCCATCTTTTCCGGTTTTCTGATCGCCTCTTCCAGGCTCGCCGTTTTGTGCTTTAAAATATCTCCTTGAGCCAAAATGAGAAAGGGTCTCTCTTTCTGGTGAGACCCTCAATATAATATCTCCTCCTTTTCCACCATCTCCCCCATCAGGCCCACCTTTAGGACGAAATCGTTCTCTCCTGAAACTCACACATCCCCTCCCCCCATCCCCTGAGCGGACGCGTATTACAACTTCATCAATGAAGTCCATATCAATTGATAAAAATCCTTACATGGCATAAACGCTGACCTTTTGCCTGTCTTTTCCATATCTTTCAAATTTAACGACTCCATCCACTTTGGCAAAGAGAGTATAATCCTTTCCCATTCCCACATTAAGTCCTGGATGGAATTTGGTTCCCCTTTGTCTTATAATTATATTTCCTGCTCTGACTTTTTGCCCTCCAAATCTCTTGACTCCCAATCTTTTACCTATGCTGTCCCTTCCGTTTCGGGAACTCCCACCAGCCTTTTTATGTGCCATTTTGTGCCACCTCCTTGGCTCCAAGCTCTATTTTTTCAATCTTTACTTCTGTGAATAGTTGTCTGTGGCCCTTTTTCCTTTTATAATTCTTTCTCCTTTTATATTTAAATACAATTATTTTTCTTCCTTTTCCGTGCCTGATAATCTTCCCTATTACCTTAGCATTATCCAGGATGGGTCTGCCTATATGAATCTCATCACCATCCGAAGCAAAAAGGACCCTGTCAAATACTATTTCATCTCCAACTTTTGACTTTAATTTTTCCACTTTCAATATGTCACCGGGAGATGCCCTGTATTGTTTCCCACCAGTATCAATTATTGCATACATGTCCAGAATCCTCCTTAAGTTACTTATAATAATTGAAAATTAAGTAAAGGTCAATAAGATTATTTATACATAAAAAGTGCCCCCGGCGTGACTCGAACACGCGGCACCCAGATTAGGAATCTGGTGCTCTATCCACCTGAGCTACGGGGGCGTATAATGATTTCAATAACTTACATGATAGGCATTTTTGCCTGAATCCAAATTTCTGACAATTTCTGACATACCAGATTTAATTTGCCCCGTCAATCCATTTAGTAAATTGACCGCCTTCTTTTTGTGTTCCTGGCTCAGATGTGAATATCTTAATGTCATACTCATAGTCTTATGCCCTAAAAGTTCCTGGACATCCTTTAAAGAGCCCCCTCTCATAAGCACATGGCTTGCAAAGGTATGTCTCAGGTCATGAAATCTGAAATTTTCTATTCCTGCCCGCCTTAAAGCCCCCTTAAAAGCCCTATCCACCCGATTTATAGACCGCTTAGCATAAGTGAATACATATTTTGATGTCAAGCCCTGTTCCTTCCTGATTTCTTTAAATAATTTTGCAAGTTCATTATTAATGGGTATCTCCCTCCGTTCATTGGTTTTGGTCTCCCTCAGATAAATAAATCCATTCCGTATCTGATCCCATTTGAGATTTAAAATTTCTGATTTTCTCATCCCCGTATTTAAGGCACAAACAACAATCCTGTATAAATGCTTTATTCCTTTACATTCATCAAGCAATCTCTCTATCTCATCCTCAGTTAAATATCGGATTCTCTGGTTATTCTCTTTAAGCAATAAAGATTTTCCCTTTTCAAAAGGATTTTTCTCTATCATTTCCCATTCAACCGCCTTTGTGAATATATGCCGTAAACATGCCATCTCCCTGTTAATACTTGCATTGGCTCTTATAGTGCCTTTGAAAGTTAATTTATTAATCAGGTGATTTCTATAGGTTTCCAAATCCACATATCGAATATTTGATAGCAGGGTATCTTCACCAAAATATTCTCTGAAGTTTTTTATGCAGAATTTTTTATATTTCTTAAAACTTGCCTGATTTTTAAAATTCTCCTCATATTTATTCAATAACTCACCAAATTTACTTTTGTAGTCTTTTTTTATGTCTAAATATCTATTTTCAAATATAAGTGATACCCTTTTAGACAATTCAGCAACAGCCTCCTTTTTTGTCCTGAAAGTTTTCCTAACCCTTTTGCCTCCAGGTTCAATGTAATCTATTTGCCAGCTTGTTGTCCTTTTCC
>JALVMZ010000233.1 GCA_027032655.1 Desulfobacteraceae bacterium | reverse complement strand
TATCAGGGGATTACCGGGGTGTAATCGAATTGACAGGGGCGTTTGAAAAAGAGTTTGGTTTCATCCCTCCTGATATAGGAATCCTTTTTGCCGATTCACTTGAAAAAGAGGGGAAAATAAAGGATGCAATAAAAACAGGAGAGCAAATCTCAAAGATCATATCACCTGGCGAAAGCAAGGCATATTTATACGCAATGCTTTCAAATTGGTTTTTAAAAACAGGAGATATGAATAAGGCCACCTTCTATTACAATAAATTTAACGATGAAATGGATGAATTGAACCTCCTGGATAGAAAGCTTTCTCATTCCATTAAAGGCAAAACAGATAGTTCTATTGTAATAAAAGAATCAGACATGCCGCAGGAGATAAGTGACCGCATGGATAGGATATTAAGGCAGGTAAATGGATTAATTAATAAGGGCGACTTTAAAGAGGCAAGATCACTTCTTTTAAAAGAGAGACAGAAACTAAAAACACAGGAAGAAAAATTTCTTATTGATGACCTTCTTGAATCCATTGAAATTGAAAAACAGAAAGCCATAAAAAAAGCGATTTTACTTCAAAATGAATCCAAAAAGAGAATAGATATGGCCCATAATCTTATTAAAAATGAAAAATACGAACAGGCCATTAATGTCCTGGATGAGATGAAAAGTGTTCCTGAATATGAAGGTAAAAGAAGAAGATTAAGAGATATTGCTGTTGAGAGGCTCATCAATCGTGAAAGGAACAGGGCGGCAAAACTGTTCTTACTTGCAAGAGAAGAAAAAGACAGGAATAAAAGGTTAGACTTATTAAATCAGGCAGGTAGAATACTTAAAAAGTTGATTAAAAGATATCCTGAATCAGGTCTTATTCCAAGAGTAAAAGATAATCTTCAAAGGGTGGAACAGGAAATACAGAAACTGAGCTATTCCACTCCCTTAACAGAAGAGGATCCTTATTAAATGGATTTTTGTAATACTACCACATCCACCTTTCCTTCAAGCTGACTCCTGAACTTCTGTGCATCGTTTCCATCCCCCACTATTGCACCATAGTGCATGGGGATTGCTATTTTGGGATTAATGGCAAGAGCTGCCTTTACTGCCTGATCCGCAGTCATTACATATGTGCCTGATACAGGAAGAAGTGCTATATCCACCCTGTAGTCCTTCATCTCAGGAATAAAATCAGTATCCCCCGCATGATATATCCTGACACCATCGAGTTCCACAATAAATCCAAGCCAACCATTTTTCTTTGGATGAAAATCCTTATCGGTATTATATGAATAGACCGCTTCCACAGTTACATCATCAATCCTGACAGTATCTCCTGGTTTTACCACCCTGACATCACCACTCAGTTTTTTTGCTGAGTCCTTTTCTGTTACAATAACCGTTGAGGGTTGTTGTATCTTTGCCACATCCTCAGGAGAGCAATGATCAAAGTGGTCATGGGATATAAGTATAATGTCTGCCACGGGTCCCCCCTGAATCTGGTAGGGGTCAAAATATACTACCTTACTTGCATTAATCCTGAAACAGTCATGCCCCAGCCATGAGATATTTTTTATCATCTCCTTGGGTTCCATAATAACCTCCTTATTTCAAGGTTTTTATCTGTGAATAATAATAGGAGAGTTAAAACCTTTTTAAAAA
>JALVMZ010000232.1 GCA_027032655.1 Desulfobacteraceae bacterium | reverse complement strand
ATGTGGGGTCGTAATCCCTTCATTATCAGGTCATTTTATCAAACAGTATAGGAGATATTTAAATAAAAATCAACAATTTATTGTGAAATTCCGTAAACCATTTGTAGAATACCCTAAAATCAATAAAGACCTACCTTATGAAAAATATATTATATCTAATAACATCTTGAAATTATTATAATTATTGTGTTTCCGCAAACCTGTTGTTGATGTCCTTTGATTGTTTAATAATATCAATGAGTTATAATCCGGACATACAGACATCATGGTCTGCGGAAAACTATGTGATGGTATATGGTTCATCCTTTTTAAACTTTGTGCCCTGACCTGATAATTCCATGTTTTTAAGGCATTTATCACAGAGAAAGTAATACCTGACACTGTCTTCCATCGGGTCAATTATCCCCTCAATTTTATTTTTCATCTCATGAAACATTCCATCAGATATGGTGCATTCAAATACACTTTTAAGAACCCTTTCTCCATAATCCTTCATAAGATGGCCAATCCTACTAAGTCTCTTTTCATCATGAATGTCGTAACTTACAATTATGTAATGAATCCTCTTTGCCATGTTATTTACTCTATATTATCTGAAAATCATCATTATTAATGACTTCACCCCAGCCTGAGATCTGGACCCTTTTAATACATGCACTGCATATCCTATAATATCTTACTCTGTCCTCTTTTCTATCAATCAACTTTTCAATACCCTGTTTCATTCTTTTAAACTGTTCTTCATTTAGATTGCATTCAAAAACACTGAGCTGGACCCTGTCTCCAAAATTTTTTAAAAAGTTCAGGACTTTTAATCTGGTCTTATCATCCACAATATCATAAGATACCATAATATACATTTTAATTAGCCTCTATTTTACTGTTATTGGAATATATTTTCCCTCCTCACCTCTTAGATATCTTGCAAAATGGCGCACCTGTTCTCTTATGCAATCCCTGTAACTGAGATTCTGTCCTGTGAGGTGATATTTTACTCTCTGGGCAAGTTTCCTCTCATACTGAGCGATAAATTTTTTCATTCCAGCATCAGTTAAGCGAACGGGGAGATGCTCTGCTGTGAAAAGTTCATCATCTTCCATTGACTCTTTCCTGTTTTTATTATTTTCAATAATGAAATCCTGGAGTGTTATGGTTTTCATATTAATCAGGCTCAGAACAAGGGTATCTATTATTACAGGTCTCCACTCCTCCATCAGGTCAAGGGGTAGGGAGGGTCTTCCATATTCTACCGAATGAAGTGTTCCAAGATATGGATCAAGTCCTATCATACTTACAGCACCCATCATCTCATTGAAAAGAAAGGTATATCCAAGGCTCAAAAGCGCGTTTACTGGGTCAGTTGGTGGTCTTCTTACTCTTTTATTAAAAGAGAAATCCTTGATCAAAATTCCCCTGGGAAAGCCTTCAAAATATATTACTGATCCAATCCCCTCAATACCTCTTATTGTTTCCATATCATCTGTGCTGGCAATCTTATTTATGATGTTTTTGAGTCTTAGTATCTTATCCTCAAGACGGGCAGAGGGGCGGGTTCTATTAATTCGCATGAGCAATGTGCGAAGATTCTGGAGCTTTCCTTCAACTATAAAGCAAGCTGTTTTAACACAGAAAGACTTATTGGACATCTTTTTAAACTGCTCCTGTCTGAGTGTTATATTTTTACTATATGGTCCCTGGAGCCTTCCTTTATATCGCCCATTTTTGCTCATAAAAACAGTATCCACTCCTGATTTGAGGAGGAAAGAGATTGCAGGTGGTGTAATTAACACATTCCCAAAAAGGACAAGTTGATCAAGTTTGAAAATGTGGAGGGTGTGTAACAGAGTTTTTCCTTTTTTTATCAGTATCCTTTCTCCCTCTTTCACAACTGATGCATTCTGCTCCAGCACATAGGCAACACCCATTATTTTTCTCCAATTAAAAGGGTTGTCTCTCCATTCTTTTTCTCTCTTTTGATTGATATGGAATCAATCTGGATCTCATCTATTCCCATTTTACTAAACTCTCCATCAATTAATTCACCAAGCCTTTTGATTGCCCTTTGAATTTCAGATAGTTGCTTGTTTAGGTTAACATATCGCTTAAGTGCATCTTTGAGATTTATCTTCTCCGGGATACTATGCTCATCTGAAGCCGGAACAAAAGCAGGATTTACATGGAGAAGGGGACTGGGATATCTTCCTCCTCTCAAATCAAAACTGCAATTGCATGATACAGAGGAGGTTATATCCGGGATTAATTGCCTTATCTTTATACAGCTTATGGGATTGGGTTTGAGCCGAATTCTCTGGCTTTCTATTTTGTCATAATCATAATCTGCTGAAGGCTCAAATATTCTGTGAAGATTGGTCCCATCTTTATCAATCAGTCCTATTGAATAGAACAGAATTACCTTCTGTGCATGGGAGAGTATTCTTCCTGTCCCTGCAAATCTCACAAGCTCCTTTAACACAGGACATGAATTAATAAGTGTGCGGATGGTTCCTTTTAATTGAGGCATATCAGTTGAATGGGTTATAGTAATGTTTCTCCTGAAAGCATTTTTTATATTATTAAATGGTATTTCCTGAATCTTTTTTAAGAATTTTAACTGTTCAGGATATGGTTTCCCGCTTTCGTCCAGAAAAAGGCATCTTTTAAGGGTTGTTCTATTGATGCCAAATGGAAGAAGTATGGGATTCTCTTTCCAGCCAATTCCAACAGGTATAGTTGGAAGAAGTGTAGCTATTCTTATCTCTGAACATGGTATAGGTCCGGCATTATCAATAAATTCCTTTAGAAACCTCTTTATCTTCAGGAAATGTATAAATCCATTAAAAAATATCCAGACCCTGAACCTGTGATCACCTGAAAAGTCAATGTAAGCATGAATGCCTTTTGAGCCTGCAAGTTTCCTTAAAAAATGGGCGTAATAAAACATCCTCTCATCAAGGTATGCGAGATATCCTGTGCTTTTGAGATTCCTTTCAATAACATAACGAGGCAAATATACCTCAACAATTCCATACTTCATGGTATTATCAGAGCGGAGGGGATAATGGGCGATACTGATGTTTCCATTAATATGTTTTATGATTGAGTCATATGAAAGCACTTCGCTGATATGCTGGTAATATAAACTGCCATCTTTTTCATTTACTGTCTGAATGGCATAACCCACTTCCCTGCCTGCAAATAATCGTAGGAATTTTTCTATGTCCTTTTTCCCTGTGGATACAGGAAAATATCTCACAGGTTCTTTGTTTTTTTCTTTTGATGGTTTAAGGGCTTCTGCTCTACCTTCAAAGCCAAGAGATCGGAGATCTTCTGCGAGCATCTCCCTTGCAAATTCATGATCAGGGTCTCTTTTCAATACTTTCCTTAGATAGTGTATGGAGTCTTCAAAATAACCTAAATCATTCAAGAAACATGCATATCTGAAAAGGATATTCACATTATCCGGTGAGTGCATGAGGGCGGTTTTATAAGATTCTCTTGCCTCATTTGCCATTCCGAGCTCTTCACACAGTTCTGCCCATTGAAAATGGATACTGGCCACAGGAGGTGCTTCTGTCCTGTGGGCAAGAACCAGGCTCCTTGCCATGTATTCATTGCCTTCGTCAAAATATTTTTTTGCCTTTTTTAAATATTCAAGGTGCGACATGGCTATTATACAGTTGAAGGATACTCTCTCTTCTATAACTTCATAACACTATCAATTATTTTTCTGAAGGGTTTTGGCTGGTGTTTGATAAATTCATTAAAACCTGTTATAAATTCAAGGTAAGCTTTAATATCTACCTTTCCATCCTTAATAAAAGGATTGTGTCTTTTTCGCCGGAGTATTTTCATATCATGTGCCACTTTAGGGCTCAGATTCTTAATTTCTTTCCTAACCTGTTCTGAAAATTCCATTTTAGACCTTTTTTAACTTTTGATAGATTTCCTCCATATCAAGCACAGTGGCATATTCTTTTATTATTTCCCAGTCCATTTGGGATTTATAATTCTTTATAAGGAAACTGATATCTTGCATCTCAACTCCTTTTCTATCAGGTGCGTTTTTTATGGCCTGGAGTTTCAATCCTATCAAATCCTCAGGTCTTAAAACCCGTATCTTTATCTTATCAAAAATGGTTTTTATATGAGCTCGCTCCAGCATGGCAATAGCATATTTCCGGAAGGCATGAATAAAATCAATTTCTCCAAAGACTTTAAGAGGTGATACATATTGAGATACATCTTCGGATTGGTATCTGCACTCATATCCCATATCACGCATAATTGAATCCACCTTTATCATGTCATCCCTGCTTACAAGAAAATCAATATCAACCGTGGTTCTTCCCATCCCCCACAATCCCATAGCAAATCCACCAATCAAACCGTAGTTAATACCTTGCTTGTCAAATTTCTGGATTAATGTTGGAATGACCTCTTTAAAATCCATTCTCTTATACCCTTTTTCAATGGGGATTATGATCAAAAATGACCAGATCTCCTGCTGCCGGACTTCGGTAAATAAGTTTGCTGGCAATACCATGAAGGGAATGGGCAACCTTGAGATAAAGCCAGACCGGACCAGCCCCGGTAATCACAACTGTATTGCCTGAACCAGCAAGCTCCCTTGCTTTCTTTAAATAATCTTCCAGCCCGGATAATACAGCTTTTTCACCATATAGATTTTCAAGATTTATCACAACCTCTCCCATATCATCTCCTCTTTTATACTGATTCATATAACCATTTTTTAATGTTATTAAGTCCTTTATCCCTATACCTCAGGTAAAAATTTCCATTTATAAACCTGCACTCTGTAATATTAGCCTCAAAGCCTGCATGGGCAAAGAAATTTCTTTTATTGTCCGGAGATTCTTTTACTTGTGCATCTTCATAGAGCAATTCAATTAGCTGTTTCCATTCATCAGACTTTTCAACTCCACTTTCAATCTTATAAATTTCATTTCCAAGAATCACTTTATTGAGATCTATTCCAAAGATAGTATATATTTCATCAAAACTATTTTTTATCTTTTTTAAATTAACTCCATTTTTATCTCCTTTGATAACCCCATAATGTTCTAATACCTTGATAATACCAAGATACAAACCACAGGTTAAAAACAAATTTAAATATATCCTTTTATCAAGTCCAGGCGAATGGATATAATTTTCAAATAGTTTTAGTTTTGTATGTTCAATAAGCTCATATATTAAATCTTTTACCTTTTTTCTCTTATGGAATCCAAAACGATAAATGACAAGTGGAATATTATTTTTTATGGCTGAAAAGGTAAGCATAAAACCTTCAAGAATATCCTGAAG
>JALVMZ010000231.1 GCA_027032655.1 Desulfobacteraceae bacterium | reverse complement strand
TAACAAGAGTTGGTCAAGAAGGGAAATATAAAGTTACATCCTGAGAGAATGGAGTTAGTTCAGATATGGATCTGGATATAAAGATAGCGATGATTCAGCTTATTCCTCTATATATTTATAGGTACGGATATTTGCTCCAAGGGTAAAGAATGCTGTGAATAATGAGAGGATGCAGAGAAAAATTCTTTTTGGGCTAGGGATTATTGGAATGTGCAAAGGCTGATTCGGAGGTATTTGGGTTATCAGCATCTACCATATCTAGGAGATTCATCAAGGCCAGTTCCTGAAAAATTACGGAATTGATGGAGAAAGAGAAACCTTTGCATAACCTGACAAAAATTGTCAAAAAAAGTTGGAGATGAATAGAGAAGTTATTGAAAAATAAGTTAGAACTTGATAAGGACTTCTTTTATATAGATATTATAAAGAGTATTTATATAGGAGGAGATATAGATGGGATATAAGAAGTATAAGAGGGAAAGGAGCTTTTCAGATATAGAAGTTGAAAGGGTATTGGAGGGGACACTTAAGCTAATGGAGAAGATAAACAAGGTAGTAAACTGGAAGGATATAGAAGCTGTTCTGATGGAATACTATGAGGTAGGGAAGAGTAAGGAAGGGGCGGATGCATATCCTCCAATAATGTGATTGAAGGCGATGCTGTTGCAAAAATGGTTCAGGATACCATCAGATCCTGAGCTTGAGAATCAGATAAATGATAGGATAAGTTTTAAGAGGTTTTTGGGGTTACCATTGGATAAGCCATCATCTGATCATAGTACGCTGAGCAGGTTCAGGAAGAGGGTAAGTGAAGAGGGGATGATGAAGGTAAGCAATGCGGTGCTGATGGAATTTGCGCTGAGAGGGTTAAAGATAAATGAAGGGATAGCGGTTGATGCGAGGCTTATAAAGTCAGATAGCAGGCCTATTAGCAAGGAGCAGATAGAGAAGGAGAAGGAGAGCAGGGGTGAAGATGGCAGGAAGGTGGATAAGAATGGTAATGTAGCAAAATTTCACAGGGACATGGATTCAGACTGGACGGTGAAGAATGACAAACCGCATTATGGGTTAAAGGAGCATGTATCAGTGGATGTGGAGAATGGATTTGTGCTTGCTACCAAGCTAACACCGGCGTCTGAACATGAAAGCAAGTTTTACCATACCTGACAATAGCGAGTTGTCATACGAAGGATCCCATAGAGAAGGCATATGGAGACAAGGCATATTATGGGGAGTCAAACAGGGCGTTTATGCGTTTAAATGGTATAGAAGATGGGATAATGAGGAAGGACACTAAGGGGGCTAAGATAACGGAGTGAGAGAAGGAGAGGAACAGGGCGATATCTAAGAAGAGGTATATAGTTGAGCAATACTTTGGGTTAACGCATTTACATTAAGGTATTAGCTAAAGCGTAAGAAGAAAAATTAAGGAATAAGAATATATAAAGGAAAAGAACATAATAAAAGAACATAAGAAGAAGTAAAAAATTAGATAGATTGATGGAGCAGATAAGTTATAAGAAGTAAGCATCGAAGATCATAAATGACAAAATTTGGCATAATGTCCGATTAAAGAAAGAATTTTGTCTTTAACTTGAAAACTGCAAAGGTCCGAATTTATAACATAGCAGAGAGATTTTTTTATTAAAGAAAAA
>JALVMZ010000230.1 GCA_027032655.1 Desulfobacteraceae bacterium | reverse complement strand
ATGAAATATTATAAAATATTGTTAAATATATTTCCTGATGATGAAACAGCCCAGGAAGGCTATCTCAGGGTTAAATTAAAGACACTTCCAGAAAATAATGAATAAAAAACCCATATACAATGTAACAGCAGGGGTAATATATCAGCACGGAAAGGTGCTGATTAAAAAAAGACCTGAGGGTTCCATGCACGCTGGTTTCTGGGAGTTTCCTGGAGGGAAAAAGGAGTCATGGGAGACTCTGGATGAATGTATGAAAAGGGAACTTATGGAAGAGCTGGGAATTCGGGTGAATGTGGAAGAGCATCTCTATACCCTTACTCACGAATATGACCACGCAGTAATCATACTCCACTTTTTGAGATGCTCTCTGCTGACAGATAACGATGAGATTGCCATGAAAGAGGGGGCTGATATCCGCTGGGTATTCCCTGAAGAGCTTGAAGATTATGATTTACTCCCGCCAGATAGGAGATTTGCCAGATCCTTTATTAAATGGAGGGAAAGACATGATAGAGGAACTTGTGAAAAAAACAAGGAGCTATCGAAGATTCTATGAAGAACACAGAATAGATATGGATCAACTTTTAAAACTCATAGACCTGGCTCGACTCTCTGCCTCATCAGCCAATCTTCAGCCCCTTAAATACATTCCTGTAAATGACCCAGATATCTGTAATAATATAATATTTCCAAGGCTTAAGTGGGCAGGTTATCTCAAAGACTGGGATGGTCCATCCCCGGGCGAAAGACCATCTGCATATATTATTGTGCTGGGCGATACAACCATTTCCAGGAATTTTGGATGTGACCATGGTATATCCTCCCAGAATATCCTGTTAGGTGCCACAGAGATGGGATTTGGAGCATGTATAATTGGTTCTGTGGAAAGAGAAAAGGTTAAAAATGACCTCAATATCCCCGGGCATCTCAGGATACTTCATGTAATTGCACTGGGTAAGCCAAAGGAGAAGGTGGTTATTGAACAGGTTGGACCTGATGGAGATATCCGATACTGGAGGGATAAAAACGGAGTGCACCATGTCCCAAAACGCTCTTTAAAAGAAATCGTGATTAATCCATTATTGAGCTAACTTAATCCCAAGCATCTCATGAGGCCCTTCGGCCTATGAACTTCAGGGTGACAAAAATAGCTAACATGCATTCCTCTCATTCTGGATTAATTATATACCTTATTATTATGCTGGATTGATTAAATGCCTTACTGTCATGCTGAATTGATTAAACGCCTTACTGTCATGCTGAGGGACAAAGTCCCGAAGCATCTCATAGATCAATAAACATTTTTTCAATTTTATCCTTGACATAAGGAATTTTTTTAAATAGGATTTGCTAAAATTTCTATATGGAGTGAAAGGAGGTGATTAAAAAAAGTCAATTAAAATAGTTTTAGTTAATTTATTACTAATTTTTTAAAGGAGGTAATTATTTATGAAAAAGGTATGTGTATTAATCTTTTCAATCTTTCTGATTATGGGCCTTGCAGGTACGGCCCTTTCAGCAAACACAGTAGAACTGGGTACGGACTCAAGTGGTGTTTCAGTTATCTGGTATGGTCCTGTTGTGGCACACACTTCAACAGGAACAACCGCTTTTGTTGTAACAGGTCCATTAGCAGCAGCATATGATGCGGTAGCG
>JALVMZ010000229.1 GCA_027032655.1 Desulfobacteraceae bacterium | reverse complement strand
CCCCTTCATCACTATCTTGAATCCCTTGAGGCAGAAAGTGAAGAGAAAAGGATTGAGCTGTTGAATCAGCACGCAAATCAGATAAAACGACACATCCAGGCACTGGGGGATAAGGCATACTGGGACAGGCTTGATGAGACCCCTGAGTTTGTGGTCCTGTTTTTACCTGGTGAGACCTTCTTCAGCTCTGCACTTGAAAGGGACCCATCACTCATTGAATTTGGCGTTGAAAGGCGGGTTATACTTTCAACTCCTACCACTCTTATTGCACTTTTAAAGGCAATAGCATATGGCTGGAGGCAGGAAAAGCTTGCAGAAAATGCCCGTCAGATAAGCAGGCTTGGTTCAGAACTGTATGAAAGGCTCAGGACCCTATCAGGGTATTTTGAAAAGCTCCAGAGAGCCCTACTAAATGCAGTTGATGCATACAATAAGGCAGTTGGTTCCCTTGAGAGCAGGGTGCTGGTAAGTGCAAGAAGATTCACCCAGCTTGGCATTGGCATTAAGGAGGAGATACCTGAATCGGGCACCATTGACAGAATTCCCAGGGAGATATCATCACCAGAACTCAAAAACAATAAATGAATCTTGACTTTAATAATAAAAAAGAATTAAAATTTAAAAAATAAATTTTTTTAAAATTTCTGTAAAACCACATAAAAACTATCTTTTTATATGGAAAATATAATTTTTAAGTTCACGGGCAATCCCATAGGTTTTAAGGAGGGTTAAAAAGCAACTTTTCAAATCTCTCATTAACTTACTGATTTGTTTATATTTCTTATCAATCCCTTAAAAAAGAGAGGGATTAAAATGAGAAGTATATTTAAGGTATTGATTCTTTTCTTACTCATTGCTTTTCCATCAAATACACTTCCATCCACTACAAGGGGTATTAAAGTAAGTCTTCAAAAAGGCAAGACTCTTTACCTGTATAAGGACTATTATGCCCTTGTGGTTGGTGTGGGGAAATACACAAAAGGATGGCCGAATCTCCCAGGCGCTATCCATGACTGTGATGAGGTTGCAGAACTGCTGAAGGCACACGGATTTCATGTAAAGGTCCTTCACAATCCAAAATCAGATGACCTAAAGAATGCGCTCAGGGAATTTGCCTTTGTAACAGGTGCAGTTACTGATAGGGCATGTCTTTTTTATTTTGCAGGACATGGCGAAACAATTACTCTGGCAGATGGCACCAAGCTGGGATACATTGTGCCATCTGATTGTCCTTTAAAGGAGAGGGACCCCTTAGGTTTTGATGACAAGGCGGTATCCATGAAGGAAATAGAGTCCTTAGCCTTAAAGACCAGGGCAAAACATGTGCTAATGCTCTTTGATTCCTGCTTCTCTGGCTCCATATTCACTTTAGTTAGGGCCGTCCCGGTGGATATAAGCGAAAAATCCGCAAAACCGGTCAGGCAATTCATAACAGCCGGCTCAGAAGGGGAGCAGGTTCCTGACAGATCTATTTTTAAGGAGGTTTTTTTGCAGGCAGTAGATGGAGATGGAGATCTTAACAGTGATGGATACATCACGGGTTCTGAGCTGGGGATGTATATTCAGACAAATGTGGTAAATTATTCAAAGGGGGCTCAGCATCCACAGTATGGAAAGATAAATAATCCAAAACTGGACAAGGGTGATTTTATATTTGTGCCCAAAAACATGTGGCGGGAAAAGAAGGTGGAGAAGGGAGAAGATGAAAAAGCAAAGGTTGAACGCGCACTTGCTGAGGAGTTGAGGAAGCTAAGGGAAGAGAGGAAAAGAAATGAGGAACTCTTAAAACAGATAAGGCTCATGATTGAGCTTCAGCAGGCAAAGTTAGAGGAGCAGAAAAGGAGGATTGAACAGGAGAAAAAAGAAACATCTCAAAAAGATCTGGAGAAAAATTCCCGCATAAAAGTGATGGAAAGAGAGCTTGAAAGATTCAAGTTAGAGAAGAAGATGATGCAAAAGAAAATGAATAGACTTAAAGAGGAGTTCTCCAAAAAGATTCAGATTGCATCACTGCCGAAAAAAAACTCTATAATTAAAACAGTAAGACTGAGAAGTATCCCTGATGATTATCTATTTATTGAAGAACTGGATAGAATAATAGATAAATATAATTTCTTTGTAAAAGATAAAAACCCCCATGGCGATTTCCCAAACAAATTCGTTGATAATGGTGATGGAACCATCACCGACCTTTCAACAGGGCTTATGTGGCAGAAAGGGGGATCACAAAGGCCGCTCAATTATTACGAAGTTAAGAAATACATCTCAGAATTGAACAAAAAGCGATTTGCTGGATACAGTGACTGGCGCATCCCAACAATAGAAGAGCTTGCATCTCTGATTGAACCCAAACCCATGAACAATGGTCTTTATATTTCCACTCTATTTGCTGGGGGAAAGAATACCTTCTGGAGTGCAGACGGCAGTAAATCTCCTTATATGGATCATGATTTTGGCAACTATAAACTGGCTGTGTCATTTAATAAAGCTATTATTTCTAAATATAAAGATGACTTTCAATCAAGATTATATGTAAAAGCGGTAAGGAGTGTAAGGGGAACAAAGAAGAAAATGCCTTCTCAAAGGGTTGCATCCATCCCAAAAGGAGTAACTGAGAGGGATATTAAAAGGATAACTTTAAGGAGCGAACCAGAAGCACTGGATAAAAGAGATATTGCAAAAACCAATAAGATTTATAACTTCTTTAATAAAAACCTAAATACAGATGGCGATTTCCCCAATAGCTTTGTGGATAATGGTGATGGAACAATAACGGACAGGGCAACAGGGCTCATGTGGGAAAAGAATGGTGCTCAAGGGGTTTACTATCGTGAAGCTGAAAATCATATAAAGGATATGAATGAAAAGCGTTTTGGAGGTTTTGATGACTGGCGCATGCCCACCATAGAGGAATTATATTCACTGCTTGAATCAAGGCCTAATAAAAAAGGAATCTATATTTCAGATATATTCACCAGTCGTATCAAGAGGTGCTGGAGTTCGGATACATATGTTGGCAATCCAAAAGAGGTATCAGTAATATTGAAACATATTATGGATTTTTCAAAAGGGGTGGCATATGAAGGAAATGCCATGGAGGGTGGACCTGTCCCTGACTTTTATTATCACCCTGAAAAATTATCAATTAGGGCAGTGAGAACTATAAAATTGAATTAGCCTTCTTTTAAGGTTTTTAATAAATTTTTTATATTTTCAGGCAGATAGGTAAATTCTATTATTATTCGGTATCTGTCCTTTTCGGATTCTTTCCTGTTCACAGATATTACCTTTGAATACGCAGATGAAATATTTTCATCCTTTCCAGCAATAAAGTCCATCTTTAGATTTGTAAGCTTTTTAATATGTGTGTTCATACTAATCTCAGCCCTGGGATCAGCCACCCGGGTTATGAGGCCTTCTACTGGTTTTTCTGACACGGTCTTTCCCTTTAACTCATAACATATGACCTTTAATGGTTTTGATAATGTTACAAAAGGATAAGGTGCCTTTTCGGTCAGGTGTATTCGATATTTGCCATTTATTCCTGTTACACTGTAAAGGGTAACGGGCTCAGCCAGGCCCTTAAACCTAACATTCAGCATATCTTTTACATCAACTATTGACTTTACCCTTTCATATGTGCTGGGACTGATCAGTATCTGCCCCCCAACAGTGTAAGATTCAACCCTGTAAGCTGTGTTAATGGCACTTCCTATGGCACCATACTTTGCCCTTTTTGTTGAGCCAATGTTCCCCACAACCACATCACCAGTGTTTATTCCTATTCCCATTGAAAGCTCAGGAAGACCCAACTCCCTTTGCTTTTCATTGAATTTCTCCAGTGCAATCTGCATTTCAATTGCACATGCAACTGCTCGCTCCGCATCATCCTCACTTTTCAGCGGTGCACCAAAAAAGGCGAGTATCCCATCTCCTTCAATCTCATTTACTGTGCCTCTGAATCCTGCAATCACATCCACCATGCATTCCAGATAACGATTCAGTATGCTTATCAACTCAGCGGGACCCAGTTGGGTGGAGAGTGCAGTAAATCCCCTTAAATCTGATACAAGGAATGTTACCTCTCTGATCTCTCCCCCCATATCAAGACGGGATGGTGAGCCCAGCAGTTCATCAACCACTTCATTGCTCAGGTACCTGCCAAAGGTATCCCTGATAAAATCCCTCTGCCTGAGTGTCTCCATCCTTTCCCTTTCTTCCTGAATATAGCGATACACCACTATGGATGTAAGGGCAATAAACATCATAAGGAGGGGTCGAACAACATTGAATATGGTATGCCAGTATAAAAAGCTAAACACAGAGAAGCCCAGGTAAACCGCACCCAGAAAGACTGTTCCAATTGAAAAATAGAGGGATGAAAACCTGATTGAGAGAAAACCCAGGATTACAAGGATCAACAATTCTATAAGTATCATATGGGCAGTTGATGCCTCACTCAGGAATGATTCTGTGAGTATGGAATTAATGATATTTGTATGAACACCACTTAAGGGGAAATTATTATCCGTTGGCACAGGCCCCACATCAGTGGATCCAGTTGATACATCTGATACAACAACTATCTTACCCTTCATTTCTTCGCGCCACATTTCAAGCTCAAATCGGTCACGGGATGCAAGCATAACATCTGCAAAATTATAGTGGGCCATTACACCCCATGGGCCAATAAAATTAACAATCATATTGCATTGATTATCAATGGGGATGACTATATCATGCAATTTCGGATTATTTACATCTTTTACATTCCTGAGCGTTACACTTTTCCCAGGTTCCACAATGATATCTTCCGGACCTACATCGAGATAATCACATACCACCCTTAATGGAAGAATTGGATAATAGGAATCCTTATATCGAATCAAAAGAGGCACCCTTCTTAACACACCATCCCTGTCAAAACGAATGCTAAGGGAGCCAAGCCCTTTTGAGGCATATGCAAGCTCAGGGAATGTTACAAGGGGTTTTATGCCCACATACATACTATCCGGATTACCTTTTATTTTTATATCCCATTTTGTCTTATCCAGATACTTTACAGCCTCATCCTCACTTAGCACTTTTACAGAGGGCTTTCTATTGTCCAATCGAAATGCAATACCAAAATATACATTTCCTGCCCTCCTTGTTGAATTTATGAGCTCTGCGTCCCCTTTTCCTTCAAGCCGGGCAGGAAAAATAAAGTCATATACCTGCGCTGAGACCTCCATTGAGCTCAGATTTTCAATAACCTTTGCGAAATGAGTTCTTCTGAGATATGCCCTTTTCAGAGTCTTTATGGTGCTGTTATTAATATCAATATGAGCAACCCTTGTGTCATAGGGAAGGCGAAACCTATCATATGATGCCCTCAGCATGTAAAACTGATCAATTACATGGAGATTGAATATATTAAAAATATCTGGAAGCAGAAAAAAACATAGATGTGCGGAAATAAAAGAGCACAGGATCAGGAAAAAAACAAATCTTGACCTTTTCCTTTTATCTGTGATCAATCGTAAATGTCCTGCTGTAGAAATCCTTTGCAGTTATCCTCACTGCAATGGTTGAAATGTCAGGCACCCATTTTATCAAGGGCTTTCGGGAAGCCCCCCTGACCTGTCCCATTATAGTTACAGGCTTTTCAGCAAATGTCTTAAATTTCCTATTTTTCCATCTAATTTGCTTAATCTCATCAAGTATCTGAGTTGCAAGTAAATGTTTCTTTTTGGAACCAACTGTTTCATAGCGATTTATAAGAGACTCAAGATTTATAAGCCTCCTGGTGGATACAAGCAAATGAAATGTCTCAAACCCGGTGTTTTCATCCAGCTCGAACCATTCTTCCCCTTGAGGAATATAATACATGCTTTGATAAAACTGTTTGGATGCCATCTCCTCAAATCTATATGGGAAAAGCACCTGAATATCTCCTTGAGAACTATGATAAATCAGGTAAATATAACACCTCTTCTCAGGTTTAATGAACATCTTTATTTTATCACCTGTATAAAGCACCATATCCTGAGTAATCGGAACAAGCTTCATGCCATCTGGGGACTCTTTTATGGTTCCAAATGCCCATAAAAACTGAATATCATCTATTTTTTCTGCTGTTAAATGGTGGGTGATGAGTATAGATAGAAGAAAAAATATTGAAATAAATAAAGAAAATAATTTATATCCCCTTTTCATCTTTACCCTCACTGATTTAACTTGACAGTTATAATTTTAAAATTACTCAATTAACATATCAAAATGCTATCAATAATATTCGAATATATCAATTATATTTTGATTTAAATCAATTTATATGGATTAAAAAGGGGATATTAATAATAAAAATAAGAGGGATGTATTATGAAATGGGATAAAGAGGCTGAGAAGGCAATATCAAGGGTTCCCTTTTTCATAAGAAAGAGGGTAAGAACTAAGGTGGAAGAAAAGGCAAAATCCATGGGTAGCGATATTGTGAGATTAATGCATATCAAGATGGCACAGATGGAATATCTAAAAAAGATGGATAAAGAGATTAAGGGTTATGAAATTGAGACCTGCTTTGGTCCTTCAGGTTGTCCCAATAGCATAATAGAGCAAGGAGACTTGATTGAAAGACTTGAGACATTACTGGAGCAAAAGGATATAAAGGGATTCCTTCTCAGTTCCGTTGAAGGCAAACTTAAGATGCATCATCAATTCAGGATATCAATCTCTGATTGCCCCAATGCATGCTCAAGACCACAGATAGTAGATATTGGACTTATAGGTGCAACCAGGGTTGAAAAATCAGGGAATGAATGTATCCATTGTATGAGATGTATTGAGGCGTGCAGGGAATCTGCCATTGAGATGCATGAAGACGGCCCGGTGATAAACCATAAGCTCTGCCTTATGTGTGGAGCCTGTATCAGGGCATGCGAAGAAGGACACCTGATATCAGGAAAATCAGGTTACAGGATACTTATTGGTGGTAAACTCGGAAGACATCCCATGCTCGGGTATGATCTGGGAGAAATATTCAGTAAAGATGAGGCAATCCAGGTGGTTGATCATATAATAGACTATTATATGGACAATTCCAGAAAAGGAGAGAGACTGGGAAGTATAATTCAACGGGAAGGAATTAACAATCTTATTAAAAAATTGAAAAATTGACTCTGTTGAGTAGTGGCAGGGAAAAAGATATTTATTGATGTCAGTAATCTAAAATGGTGATCTTTTAACCATCCTATTCTTGTGTAATTTATTGAACGCTTTCAATGCTCCAGGTTGTAATAAGTGGAGAAGGAAAAGAGGTTGCAAACTGTAATTCAATACGCACGGTTTTATCAAGACGCCTGGGGAACCCCAGTCTTAACACCCCTCCATCGATTATCCACTCGGAAATTCGGATGACCCTCTCTGTATTAATATCACCTGATAGGTCCCCTGAAAAACTCCCTTTATTATAGGTGCTGGGCATTCCATATTGCTGGATTAAGCTTTTTCTTATCTTTTCATAAATTTGCCATGCAGTATCCGGGTCTCCTACATCTTCAAGATCAACTATTAAGGCTGTCTTTTTAACAATATCCTTATCATGCACAATGGCAAACCTCTGACGCTGGGATATCTCCTCAAACACACTTACTTCATAAACAACCACTCCTGGAAGTTTTGTTCCGCCTTTTATACCAAACTCTTCAAGCACTTTAATAGCATCCTTGAGCTTTATGCCCGGCTTTATATCTCCAATTGCAAACCTCTGCTCTCTCTTTTGTTCAGCTTCCTTACTCTCTTCTTCTTCATACAGTTTCTCAGTCTTTCTGCTCTCCTTTGAAGGCTTCCTGAATCTAAATGTATAAAATATCCCAACATGATATCCAACCGATGCCTGCTCCTCATGGGGACATCTTTTGCTGAGATCAAACTGAAGCCCAACACTATGTGGACCACTCGCATAACTGTATATGGAATTAATGGCATGATTCCTGATATCAATCTGACCCACTCCATGGGGATCTTCTTGAGTAAAAGAATAATTTATATTTAAATTATGTTTTGCATTTGCAAGATTCAGGGCAAGGTTAAATCCATAATCATCCTCAGCACTTGGTGTGAATGCCTTGATTGTTCTCAAAAACACACCGGGGGTTATGCCCCCGCTTAATTGTCCAATCTTAAATATAGAAGTAACACTTAAATTAACCTCTCTTGTATCAGTTTTGTCCTTATTAACTTGATCCTTCACCGCCTGGGATGAGAGATTAACCCTCCCTGTTAATCCCTCTTTAATTGGTGTACTTATGTCCACTCTCCCTGAATGAGTTTCACTGTTAACACTCAGATCCTCATTTTCTGCACTCTGGGTAAATAGATCCATATACACATTCAATCCCTTTATGGGGATAAATGTTAGTGGACCATTTAATCCAAATCCAATTACATCTGTGGTTGTAGCATTTCCCGCATCTCTTCCATCAATGTATCTCTGCACTCTGGTATTTAGATTTAATCCTTTAGCAAGACGATATCCAAATTTCGTGCTGTATGTCCTCCTATCAGCAGTTACTACCCCCCCATTGGGACGAAAGTCCTGCCCGTAGTCTTCAAACCTCAGTATATATGTCAAAGGTATTTGTGATTTACCTCTTAACTGAAAAAAGTATGCCATATCCTCTTTATTTCGCTCAATAAGCTCTCCTGTATCGGGTAGGTCCCCTTCAAAATGAGACACCTCCCCTTCAAGTTTAAGATCCTGCTTAAATATTGTGTGTGAGTGATTCATCCCTGCACTTACCACATGCTGGGACCTCCTGGGAGTGGCTGTCATGGGATCAGCATGCCTGTAATTATGTATGTAGTTCAATAGAAGATTGGATGAATGGGTGTGAACCAGCCATGATATGCCTTTATAAAAATCGTCGTTTATGGCACCTCTATCATAGTCCTGCAATCCTGCTGTTCCTGCTGTTATCATGATAGAGTTCCCAACATCATAATCCTTTGATAACTTAGGCTGAAGCTCAACCTGGATACCTTTTAGTGAACGCTGAAGTGTCCTGTATGTGTAAAAACCAAAAAAATCTCCCAATTCAACCCTGAAGGGCACCTTGCTATTACCCTTCTCCCAGAATAAGCTGAAATTCTCAGGTATAAATCCCCTGTCATCACTCCTGTAATCAGAATCATTCCACACCCCATTGAACCTGCCCCTCCACACCTCATAGGGTGATACCTGCCTTGAGAAATTCAACACTATATCATCATAAAGATGGGTCCCTCCATTGGGATAAAAGCTTGAATCCTTATCCCCTTCATTTCTATACCAGTCCCAGTGAAAGGTATTCTCTCCTGATATGTCCCATGAGGGTAAAAAATCATATCTTTCAGATACAATGAATGGCCTTTGAGCATGGCACATTGAAATATATACAATTGAGATTAATAATGAGGTTAACAGTAAAATGATAAGGTTCTTTCTGCTCCCACCCCTTCCAAATCCTTCCGGTATTTGAATCACTGTATCTTCTCCTTTATTTCCAGAATGTAATCATTTACGCCCTCCAGCCTTACAAATCCTTCATTAACATCATTGAATTCTATCTGGGTTTTAGCTGTAACCAAGACTATACTTATTACCACATTGCCATGTTCCTCATCTTTTCCTATCATCTGCTGAATTGTTTGGAGCCTCTCAAATGAAAGGACCCTTATCCTCGCATTAGGAGGAACCTTAACTGGATTATTCAGGGAGTCTTTAAGGATATCCTTGTCAAAAAAATCTTCTGAGAGGAATTTCATGAGCTGGGGGCCTCTCCAGCTTTTAAATAACTCGTTCATGGCGGATAACACCTGCTTCCGGTCAATGGGCAGAACCCTCGGGAGTCGCTCAAATCCTGCAGGCACCAGAGCTGCCACCCTGACAGGTGTCCGTATTGGATTGAATTTTCGCATCTCATCCGCGTTTATGAGAGAAACACTTCCCCAAAAAAACATAAATACTATTATGATAGTTTTCCTCATAATGTTACCTCTAAAGTTTCTTAATCTCAGCAATCTGCAACTTGTATTCATTCCCACCCTGGGGAATAATCTGAAGTGTTACCTGAACCCTTACCCCTGATGTGGACTGAACAGTGATTGTAATGGGTGTATTATCGGTTAGAAGGACTCCATTTCCAGATGCATCATTGGGGGGAGGACTTATGATAGTCCACACTCCAACCAGCATATCAGGAAAGGCCACTCCATCAGAGGGATCAGCATCAGGAGGTGTTTGAATAATCAGAAAACTTCCACTACTGCCATCATCATGAACCTTTTTACATTCCCCTGTATTGGGATCAACTTCAATGGAAGCAAACCTGTGATCCGCTGGTGCTCCACCACTATGTTTCATCGTGTAAGTGCCTGTGCACTGGGTAGATGTTGTAGTTGACTGTGAAGAAGATGATGTTCCTGCCTGAGCAGTGGTTCCTCTATTTAGAAGTGCATCAAGGGTCTCAGTAAGACTGCTATATGTGATGCCATTTAGATTATTAACGGGTTGCTTCTGATTTAAGGGATTGTTCCCCCTCACATTTCGAACCTGAAGAATCCTAAGGGCTACTATTTTCCTTCCCTTTCCCAAGGGAAGAACAATAATCTTGGCCTTGGCCGTTCCCAATTGAATCTCTTTTGCTAACAATTCATTGTGGCCTATTATACTTAAAAATATAATGGCAATAATAACCATTCCTGGAATTAATCTCTTTTTATAAACATCCATCTTAAAATCCACCCTCCTTTCCTGACTCTCCCACAATTCTCACAAGCTTAACACTTATCTCCTGACTCTTTCCAATAACACTGCCCGATCTGCTCACATATAATGTATTTGCCGATCTTGCCCGGTTTCCAGAAAGTGGGGCCACACGGGTAGTGTTTTTTTCAAATCTACCAAGTCCTGGAGGACACGACCAATTCATAACACAATCAAATGCATCAGTAACCCTCATCTGATCAATCTCTGCATAAATGACCACCTTCTGCCCTGGGCTTACGGAGGTAGGCACAATAAGACGAACCTTCGGCTCACCAAGGGGGCTTCCAAACAAGCTCAAATAAACTCCAACAGCTCTACCCTGGGCATTTAGGATTTCAACCTTATCAAAAGTCCCGGATGAAGAACAACTTGATTCATAATAACCTGATGCCTTTGTAAATTTGGATTCAATGGTCCTGCCACCTCTGAAGTGCCACCTTGCTGTGTATCCCCCCCGTGTCATATTGGCATCACCAAACACCTGTAAGATATATCTGCCCCGGTCCTTTCTAAATACATGAAGCTTGTTTAATGTAACCGTGGCTTTAGCTCCTAAGCGTTGCCCATCAAATGTAATACCTTTCTTTTCTGCCTGAAATCTATCCATGCTGACATCTATAAAGCCGGATTTCATATTAAATGTATAGAGGTCTCCATATTTGCCATTGGGGGCATTTGTCATCAGGAGTTCAAATGTGCCTGAAATTGTGCTGATGAAAGGCAACCCAAACTTCTTTATATTAAAAAATTTACCCGGAAGCCTAATCTTCCTGTCATCTGGTGTAATACAGACCACCTCAAGTCCTGTTCCAAGCCTTGTGGATGGGGCAGGAATGAACAGATCAAGCCACTCAACTAGTATATCTGTGCCTTTAAATGCAAAAGCCATCTTGGAAAATTTAACGAGTATTCTGCTCTCCGGAAGGCAAAGGGAATATACCTCCTTCCCTTTTTTCCTAATGGTGCAGCAAAGGGAGAACTCCTTGCCCAGTAAATCTTCAGGTGGTCCTGCAAATCTTACATTTACAGCAGTGGCCCAGCCACCACGTGTTCGATAAAATGAGCTTTTTCGGGGGAATCGGATTCCCTTGGGTGGTCCTGAATACAACCTCCAGTGTGCAGAGTATTTGCTCATATCTGCCCCGCCCTTCACAACCACCTTATAGCGGACACTCCCTGAGATTGGAACATCCCTATCTGAATTTAAAGGTCGCTCCACCATCCCCTTTACAATATTTGATGTAATGGTTATGCCTTTCCTTCCAACGCGCTTGCCACCAGGGAAATTGACAACAGGTGCTATTGTAACCTTTCCAGGACCTGTTCCTTCAATCCTTAAACTCTTCCCTTCATAATCGGGGGTTATTATGAAACTATCTGATGAGCCATTTATTATTTTAGGCCCAACATGGCCGCCTGGGGGTCTATACAGGTATGGAGCCCCACCATTGCTCACATATGCAAAAAAATCTAAATATGTTCTATAAACACTTGATGATCCTCTTCCCTCTTCCCCTATAAATAGGTCTATCTCCTTCTTTTGAGATGCTTTACCCTTTTTTTGTGCCGCATCTGAGGGGAGATATGCAAAATCAACCACCTTGTAAATTTCGAATTCTTCTGCGTTTGATCTGAGTGATGGCCCCCCTTTTATTGTCCGGTCCCAACAGACAGTAACGGGTTTTTCTTTTAATCTTATTCTTCTTTTTATTTTTTTTGATATAATTTTACTAAACCCAGGAGAAATTGTTCCCCAGACCTTTACCTTGCCAGGGCCTTTTCCATATATCTTTCGTTGATTTGTATCCAGTGAAACTCTGCCATTACCCTCCTGACTTAATGATGCTCTGTCAGTGCAATCACTCAATGTATAACCCCCTACATTACTGACATTAATTGTAATAGTTTTATATTTACCTTTTTTTGCCTCTATCTCATATGAACAAGGCTCTGTATATTCATACTCGAACCCTCCAGATAATCTAAAGCTGCTGTAATAAGGCATCTTGAGTAATTCAGCAGTAAGCTTATCTGCTGCAAGTAAATGTTTCCTCCCCCGGGTGCCAGAAACTGTAAGTCCGATACCAGATGCATACCAGTTATATTTTTTTGCCCATTCTTTTTCCTTCTCCACTTTCAATTTCAATATTCTGGTGTCCAATGCCTCAATCTTGGCATCTATCATCTGGATCCTGGATTCAAGCTTAACCATACTCTTATTGATTTCAGTTAATCTCTTTTTTGGTTCCTCCAGTCTTTTCTTTGCCTTTTTTACCAGTGCATCTACTTTTTGTAACATCTCTTTACAATCGTTCACAGCCAAGACAGCAAATTCCCTTGCCTCATATGCCTTTTTTAGTGCGGCTTCCCGGCCCCCTTCGGTTCCAAATTCCTCTCTGTCCCTTATTGCATTTAGCTCTGATGCCAGTTTATCGGCCTTGGCTTGCAGTATATTTCGTCGTGAAAAAAACTTCTTTGCAAAACCAAGATCATCAACATCTATGACACTTAACATAGCCTCTTCCATTTTGCCCTCAAGTTCCATAAACTTGACGAAGAGCTTGGCTCCTAATCGCTTCGGACCTGGTGCCACTAAAGATACTAATTTAACTACAAGGGGGCCAATTTTAACAAGGGCTTCACCCACACGGGCAACCAGGCGTTTTCGCACATCTATATCCATTCGCATGACCTGCAGATCCATCTGCTGATAATCTGTTATACTCGGCTCTGAATACAGCCCATAATAGTATTTCCACATCTGGCGGAAGTATTTTTTTTCTTGTTCTTTACTCCCTGCAGACTCCCATGCCTTTTTTGCCCTGTAAAAAT
This sequence comes from Desulfobacteraceae bacterium, assembly GCA_027032655.1. Taxonomy (GTDB): domain Bacteria; phylum Desulfobacterota; class DSM-4660; order Desulfatiglandales; family JALVMZ01; genus JALVMZ01. The sequence continues at coordinate 1,724 of JALVMZ010000229.1, read as the reverse complement.
CCATAGGTGTGCTCTTTAACTTAAAAATCCTCTCATCTATCTGTTTAAACTTTTTATTTGCTTTTGAATAATTCCTTGCAACTGATGATCTCCATTCAAGCAACGCCCGATATTGATCATCAAGATTGTTTACAGCATTTTCCAATTTCCAGGATTGATCTCTTAATTTTTTTAATTTTTCATGCAGTTTTGCTTTCTCACCGTTTAGAATATCCTGTTGTGATCGCAAGGCCTTTATTTTTTCATCATAATTTGAAGCGGATACCGGATGAACAGAAAGAATCATAAATACAAATATAAAAAAGAGGATACCTTTTTGGGAAATAAAGGATGACTTGGACATATAATCCTCCCTTCTTCTAAATATCTTTCAGGAGCTCTTCTCTCAAGTATATGAATATTTAAATCTTAATTTGGCTATTGATATGGAGGAGGAAGAAATTATTCGATTTACAATCACAAGGAGATAAGAGATGTAATTTACTGCACGAACAGGAAGGATCAAAGTCTAATTTCAAGAAATAATCCCTTCCCCTTCCTAATTATATGGAAAGGGTATATTTAAAAAAATATTTTCCCATGTCAAGACAAATATGGCTCTATTATAAAATGTGTGGAAAACTTTAATTAAAAGAATTATGGTTGTAAGGCCCACAGATAAGGGAATTAAATAAAAGATGGAAGTGCTTCATATGTTGAGTAATGGGATGGAGGTTTATCCTAAGGGACATAAGGGTAGATGGAATGTTGTGATTGTGGGCGTCATTTAGTTATGAAAGGGAGTTAGTGATACCACACTTCAGCCTTAACATGCAGACTAATGGTGAGGCTTTATTTCCTAAGGCTAAGGTTATGGTGGATCCATTTCATGTAATAGCTGTTTCCAATAAGAGGATGGATGAAGCCAGAAGAATAGAGCAAGCGGTTCATCCAGGGAAGGTTCAGATACCAAAGAAGATATTTCTTGTGGGAAGAGAAATGTTGAGCAAGGAGAAAATAGCGAAATTGGATGCTCTTCTGTAGAAGTATCCATGTCTGAGGGGATTTTACTGGGCTAAGGAAAAGACATGTGAGATTTACATGTAATGGATTTACAGAAGGGTGTTAAACTAATATTAAGATGCTAAAACGCATCTCCTTTGGATCAAGAACTGTGGAGGCATATCGCAGAAAAATGCTACCGAGATTCATACCATTTAAATCATGTTCCCATACAATTTGATAAAAAATTTTAATTGGGGTTATGACTTGATGGGTGGAATAAGAAGGTCTATTATTTTAAAAAATCAAAATGAAATCTGTTTGACTTAGGTCAATGAAAGGGATGGTTATATTTATTAATATAAAATAAAGCATAATAAATGGCTCTTTTAAAAGGAGGAAAAAATGAAGTGTCCAGGACAGGATACACAATACTGGAAACCAGGCGCCATATACGAAGCCAAGTGTCCTGAATGCGGGGAAGAGGTGGAATTTTTCAAGGATGACCCCAGCAGAAAGTGTCCCAAATGCGGTCATCGTTTTCTAAATCCTGCACTCGACTTTGGATGCGCAGCATACTGTCAGTATGCGGAGCAGTGCCTGGGTAATCTCCCGCCCGAACTCATTGCACAGAAGCAGGATCTTATGAAAGATAGAGTTGCAATTGAGATGAAAAAATACTTTGGAAAAGACTTTAAACGAATAGGGCATGCAATGAAAGTGGCAAGATATGCAGAGCAGAT
>JALVMZ010000228.1 GCA_027032655.1 Desulfobacteraceae bacterium | reverse complement strand
CTGGGACTTCTGTTCAATAAGGCCTCCACAAGGACAAGGATATCCTTTGAAGTTGCAATGATTCGCCTTGGTGGGAGCACAATCTATATGAATGTATCAGAGACACAGCTATCCAGAAATGAAACCATAGAGGACACTGCCAGGGTGCTTTCAAGATATCTTGATGCCTTAGCGGTGAGGACATACTCCCATCACGAACTTGAGCAGATGGCAAAACATGCCACCATCCCTGTAATAAACGCACTTACAGATAGCTTTCATCCATGTCAGGTATTAAGTGATATTATGACTGTTGTGGAGAAAAAAGGAGATATTAAAAACTTAAATATCGCATGGGTTGGAGACGGAAATAATGTGGCCAATTCATGGATAAATGCGGCAAAGGTCCTGGGATTTCATCTTACACTTGCGTGTCCAGAGGGATTTGAACCTGACAAAAGTGTAATGGATTCTGCACCATCAAACATAACCCTTTTAAATGACCCAATACAGGCTGTTCAGGGTGCAGATGTAATAAATACCGATGTATGGGTCAGTATGGGCGATGGGGAAGATAAAAGGGATAGACTATCTCGATTCAGAAAATTTCAGGTAAATAAGGAGCTAATTGAAAAGGCAAAGGATGATGTGATAATAATGCATTGCCTTCCAGCCCATAGAGGAGAAGAAATAACTGATGATGTAATTGATGGTCCAAACTCTGTGGTATTTGACCAGGCAGAGAACAAATTATATATACACCAGGCAATACTTGAAAAAATTTTAATCTAAAAAAATCCACTGGAAAGGGGTTTTTTACTATATGAGGGAAATAAAAAAGATTGTGCTTGCATACTCAGGAGGGCTTGATACATCCGTAATCCTTGCCTGGCTCAAGGATACTTACAGATGTCCGGTAATAACCTACTCTGCTGATTTAGGCCAGGGTGAGGAGCTGGATGGAATTCGTGAAAAGGCACTTAACACAGGAGCAGAGGAAGCCATAATTGAAGACTTAAAGGAGGAATTTGTAAGGGATTATGTATGGCCTGCCCTCAGGGCAAATGCCATTTATGAGTCAGGATATCTCCTGGGAACTTCCATTGCAAGACCGTTAATTGCCAAAAGACAGATAGAGATTGCACAGGAAAGAGGTGCCGATGCAGTAAGTCACGGTGCAACAGGTAAGGGCAATGACCAGGTGCGGTTTGAAATCTCTTATATGGCACTTAATCCATCAATAAAGATCATTGCCCCGTGGCGTGAATGGGATTTCAGGGGGAGAGAGGATCTAATAAAATATGCAAAGTCAAAAAATATCCCTGTTCCTGTTACAAAGGAGAAACCATATTCAAGTGACAGGAATCTTCTTCACATCAGCTTTGAAGGAGGCATACTGGAAGATGTCTCAAAGGAACCTCCAGAGGACATGTTTGTAATGACACTGTCCCCTGAAAAGGCCCCTGATGAGCCCACATATGTGGAGATAGGATTCAGGGATGGAAACCCTGTATCTGTGGACGGGAAGAGCATGTCCCCTGCCCAGATACTGACATACCTGAATGAACTTGGTGGTAAAAATGCAATTGGAAGACTTGATATAGTGGAAAACCGATATGTGGGAATGAAATCAAGGGGGGTGTATGAGACCCCCGGGGGCACAATACTCAGGGTAGCACATCA
>JALVMZ010000227.1 GCA_027032655.1 Desulfobacteraceae bacterium | reverse complement strand
TCAGAGTTTTCCTGAATTTGTGCCAGAGGATCAGGTCCTGCCAGCACCAACCGGATGCTACGATACATATTATGTGCTTGAAGCCTTCAATAAGCTGATTGATTGCATGATTAAGGGATGGCAGTATCACTTTGAGATGCTGAATCTCACATACCTGGCTTATCTTATGTTTGCTGATGTATGCAGAAAGCTCTTCCCGGGTATAAGTGAAAGTGCCATTGGCAAGATGGTGGCAGGTGCATATGTATCAATGTTCAAACCAGAAGAGGAACTCTGCAGGCTGTCCCGTCTTGCCCACTCCTCAAAGGATGTTGCAGAGATACTGAAAAAGGATATCCCTGTTGAAGAGAAACTCTCTGAACTGGAAAAGACTCCTGATGGAAAGAACTGGATCCAGGAGTTTGAAAAGGCAAAGGACCCATGGTTCTATGTCTCATGTGGAAGTGGGTGGTTCCATTATGAAGGTAGCTGGATAGACAGTCTGGATATTCCTTTTAGTTATATCAAGAGCTATATAGAAAGGCTTGAAAATGGCGAACAGATTGAACGCTCCCTTGATGAGATAGAGAAAAAACGAGATGAGATAGTAAATGGTTATAGGGATCTCATAAAGACCGATGAAGATAGAAAGTCCTTTGATGATGCATACAAGACCATAAGGACCATATACAGATATGCAGAAGACCATCTATTCTGGGTTGAGCACTGGTTTCATACCATATGGTTTTCAAAGGTAAGAGAGTTTGGTCAATTCATGGTGAATCAGGGCATGCTGGATAATGTAGATGATATATTCATGTTTAACCGTTATGAGATACCTGAGATACTGACTGAAATATCCACTGCATGGGCACTGGGTGTGGATGTGCCCCAGAGGTCAGATTATTACAAACAGAAGGCGCAGAAGAGAAGGAAGATACTTGAGGCAGCAAGAAAGTGGAACCAGCCACCAGCACTGGGTGTCCCACCAGAAGAGGTGGCAGAGCCATTTACCATAATGCTCTGGGGTATCACCACAGACAAGGTTAAGGAGTGGCTGAGAGGAGTTGAGGTAAAAGAGGGTGAAGAAGTTAAGGAAATAAAGGGATTTGCATCTTCTGCTGGAGTTGTGGAAGGAAGGGCCAGAGTGCTCAAGCTACTCAAAGAGATAGTTGATCTCCAGCCTGGTGAGATTATGGTATGCCCATCCACAAATCCATCATGGGCACCTGTTTTTACCAAAATAAAGGCGGCAGTTACCGATATCGGCGGTCTTACCAGCCATGCGGCCATTGTGTGCAGGGAATATGGAGTTCCTTCTGTAACTGGAACAGGAGTGGCAACATCCGTGATAAAGACTGGCGATCTTATAAGGGTGGATGGAGACACTGGAGTGGTAACCATACTTGAGCGTGCATAAAAACCTTGCAGGGGGAGGTCAGCTCCTCCTGCTCCTGCCTTTATTTTAAAGGAGTTTAAATAATGGAATATGTCATTAATTTCCAGAAAGTAGGAAAACAGGATGTCCCCCGTGTAGGGGGAAAGAATGCAAGCCTTGGTGAGATGATAAATGCAGGGATTCGGGTGCCGCCTGGATTTGCCGTTACCACAGAGAGTTATTTGAAATTCATCACTGATAAAGGTTTAAAAGAGAAGATTTTCAGTCTGCTTTCAGGTCTTGATCCTGAAGATGTAAAGCGTCTTAACCAGGCCAGTGATACAATCCAGGAGATGATTAAGGAGATTGCCATATTAGAGGATATCCGAAATGCCATAATTGATGAATATGGATGCCTCTGCAAAGAGGGTCATATGGAGGATATTCCTGTTGCAGTCAGGTCAAGTGCTACTGCAGAGGATCTGCCAACAGCAAGTTTTGCAGGCCAGCAGGATACATACTTATGGATTAAAGGATGTGATGATGTGATAGATAAGGTCCAGTGCTGCTGGGCAAGCCTATTCACTCCCAGGGCAATCAGTTACAGGATAAAAAACCGTTTTCCCCATGATAAGGTCCTAATAAGTGTGGGTGTTCAGAAGATGGTAAACTCAAGATCTGCTGGAGTTATGTTTACCCTTAATCCAACTGATGGAGATTTATCCAAAGTGGTGATTGAGTCAAGCTGGGGGCTGGGAGAAACCGTGGTCTCAGGGGATGTCACCCCGGATAAGTTTGTGATCGACAAGATACTTATGGAAGCAAGTGAAAAGGTGATCTCACGAAAACACATTGAAGCCATATTTGATGATAAATCAGGTAAGGTTATTACAAGGGATGTCCCTGAGGATCGTCAACAGGAATGCTCCCTTGAAGATAAAGAGATTTTAGAACTTGTCAGGGTGGCCAAGGAAATCGAAAAGCACTATGGGATGCCAATGGACATTGAATGGGCAATAGATAGAGATATTCCTTTTCCTGATAACATATTCATTGTTCAGGCACGGCCTGAGACCGTATGGAGTCAGAAAAAGAAGGAATCAGTAATAGGTGGAAAGAGTGGGTATCAGCTCCTCATGGAGCAGGCAATGAAGAGGATAAAATTAAAATAGGCTATAAAGGGCGGAATAGCCCTTATTTAATAAAAAATGTAGGAGGAAGATTTTATGATAAAGAGTATGAGGGATTTTATAAAGGTGGCAGAAGAGCATGGTCTTCTTAAAAGGATAAAGGCAGAGGTGGATTGGAATCTTGAGCTCTCCCATATTGCAAAACTGAATGAAGAGAAGGGTGGTCCGGCCCTTCTTTTTGAAAATGTAAAGGGGTATGATTCTCCTGTCATTACCAGTGTCTGCACCACAACTGATAGACTGGCACTGATTATGGGCGCACCCCTTGAATCAAATCTTGTGGATCTTATGAGGCTATGGGTGGAGAAAAATGAGCAGAAGATACCTCCAAAGGTAGTTGATACAGGTCCCTGCAAAGAGAATATTATGATGGGAGATGATGTGGACCTTTTTAAGTTTCCTGCACCCAAGTATTATCCCCTTGATGGAGGCAGGTTTTTTGGAACAGCACATTTTGTTGTAACAAAGGACCCTGACTCAGACTGGTTAAATCTCGGCACTTACAGACTTCAATTGCTTGATAAGAACCACCTCGGCACCCAGTTTATTAAAGGTAAACACGCTGATATCATGCTTAAAAAGTATCAGGCCATGGGAAAGCCCATGCCAGTGGCAGTGGTGGTGGGCTGTGATCCTCTTCTCTTTTTAATGGGTGCGGCAAGAATCTCTGCATTTGAGTCAGAATATGACCTTGCAGGCTCAATCAGAGGTGAACCAATAGAGGTGGTAAAGTGTGAAACCAATGACCTGCTTGTCCCTGCAACAGCGGAAATAGTGGTGGAAGGTGAGGTGGATGCAGATAAGTTCATGCCTGAGGGCCCATTTGGTGAATACACTGGCTACTACTCAGGAGTGGGAACAGATCCCAGAAACTATATCGATGTCAAGTGTGTAACATACAGGAACAATCCCATATTCTGGGGAACAACTGTGGGAAGGGCAGTAACAGATACCCACATGACAATGGCACTGACATATGGTGCAACCCTGTGGCAGCAATTAACCGCCATGAAAATACCTGGAATAAAGGCAGTGTATTGCCCCCCTGAAGGCTCGGGCAGGATGATAGCCATAATCTCCCTGAAGCAGATGTATCCTGGACATGCTGATCAGGTGCTCACCGCTGCAATATCCACTGAGATGGGTGCATATGGACTCAAAACAGTGATAGTGGTTGATGATGATATTGACCCATGGGATATTCCAAGGGTCCTTTATGCCCTGAGTTTCAGATTCCAACCAAATCGCTGTCAGATTATAAAGAGGGGGAGGTCAACCCCTCTTGATCCATCCCTTCCCATAGGGCAGAGGGATATAACAGGAAGGCTCCTTCTGGATGCCACCATTCCCTATGACTGGAAAGAGAAGCCAATACCCATAACACTTGATGAGGAAGTGGTAAAAAGAGTCAAAGAGAGATGGTCTGAACTGGGACTGGATACATAATTTCATAACAAGGAGGTTTCACAATGAGGCCCATAAGATATAAAGAAGACATGGTAAATGAGTTTTTAAATGACGGTTACTGGACCAGAGAGACCTTTTTTGATTTCTATGAAAGGAATGCAAGAGAACTGGGCGATAGAGAGGCCCTTGTGGATTCCAGTTTCAGAGTCACCTGGGCTGAGGCTAAGAGGCTGGCAGATGCCGTTGCAATGACATGGATTGAGATGGGCATTCCAAAGGATGCCAGGATAATAATTCAATCACCCAACAGTGTCTGGGGCTTTCTTTCAAGGATATCTGCAGAAAGGGCGGGGCTAATCTCTCTCACTGTGTATCCCTATTTAAGGGAAAGGGAGCTGGAATACATGGTGGAGAGAACCCAGGCCACTGCAGTTGTCATTCCCAGTGTTTACAGGAAGTTTAATTATCTGGATATGTATGCAAATCTTAAGAATAGATTCCCTCATCTTAAATATATATTTCTTTTTGATGATTCTGTGCCTGAAGGTGCACCTTCTGATACATATTCCCTTACCACCCTTGCAATGGAAAGGGCAGAAAAGGGCGTGGATGAAAAGGTGCTGGCTGAAAGAAGGCTTGACCCAATATGGGATGTGGGACTGCTAACCAGCACCACAGGAACAACCGGTCTTCCCAAACTGGTTGAATGGCCCATTGCACCAAGGGTCTGCACCTCAAAGGCAAGGGTGGACCTGTGGAAGCTTACAAAGGATGATATCACCATGGCAATCGCCCCCCATGCAGGAGGAGCTGCTGGAACACTCACATACTTTGCAGCCCCACTTGTGGGAGCAAAGACAGTTATGTTAGAAGAGTTCAATCCAGAGGAGGCCCTGGAGAGGATTGAAAAGGAAAAGGTTACAGCAATAGGCGTTGTCCCCACACACCTGGTAAGGATGCTCCAGGTGGATACATCTAAGTATGACCTCAGTTCCCTGAGGTTCATTCGCTCAGCAGGGGGATATCTCTCACCTCAGCTTGCTGAAGAGGCAGAGGAGCGCTTTGGTGCAGTGATTACAAGCGACCTTGGAACACAGGATATGGGCTCTGTTGCGGGATGCAGGGTGGATGATCCAAAAGAGCTGAGAAGGAGAACCGTTGGCAGGATGCTACCCGGGAACAAGGTCAGATTACTGGATGAGGATGGAAATGAGGTCCCGCCAGGAGAACCAGGCGTGCTATATTTCAGGGGCCCCCACGCACCAGCAGGATATTACAGGGATGAGGAGCTCACAATGACCGTGTTTGACCCTGATGGCTGGACCACCACAGGGGATATTGTGAAATTTGAAAATGAATGCCTCATGATACTTGGTAGAGCCAAGGATATGATAATC
>JALVMZ010000226.1 GCA_027032655.1 Desulfobacteraceae bacterium | reverse complement strand
GGAATTGGCCGAATTTTATGATTATAATAGTCTGTCTGTTTTGGAAATGGGCCGGTAATCCTCTCCCCCTGACCGTAAAGCACATACTTTATTATCTTATTTACATCTATTGCCATTCCAAGTGCCAGCCTGACGCGTCTATCATTGAAAGGCTCCCGCCTCATATTATATCCAATGTATGTATAGCCAAAGGATAATCCTGAGAAGCTCTGATACTTAGGGTCTTTGCTGAGTCTCTTTACCTGATGGGGTTGAACCGCATATGAGTCAATGGTGCCTGCATAGAACTCCATCTCCTGGGTTAACAGGTCAGGGATTATCCTGTATATAAACATCTTATAATTCGGGGGGCCTTCCCAGTAATCCTCAAATCTTTCAAGCACAATGTATTGATCAGATTTCCATTCTTTAAAACGATAAGGGCCGCATCCAACAGGATGTCGATTGAATTCACTATCCCGTATGGTGAACTTATCAGGATTCATCCCTCTTCCCTCAGTGCCTTCCTGTTGAGGAGGTGCTCAGGTAGGATGCCCATTGACCATGTGCCAATTGCAGGAGAATAGAGCCTTTTGTAAATGACCTTCACTGTGAGGGGGTCAATCACCTCAACCCTCTTTACAGGCTCATAGTCGGATATCCTGGGGGAGAGGTTTCTGGGGTCCATTATGGCTTCATATGTAAATTTAACATCATATGCATCAAATATGTGCCCATCATGGAACCTTACTCCATCCCTCAGATGAAACAGGATTACAGGGTTGTGTTCATAGGGGGGCAGTAGTCTTTCAGCCTCCTCTCTGGAAATATTTTTTCCCCTGGGTAATCTTATATACCTCATGGGTTCAAATGAACTGAAGTAGTCTTCTCCAAGTATGGGGAGTAAATTTTTGAAAAGATACTGATCCACTGACTTCAGTCTGAGCTTTATCCTTGGGGGTGGGTTCAGTGTTATTTCTACTTCCTCTCCTTTTATCTTTTTCTTCACTGCTTTTTTTTCTGAAGGGATTATCTCCAATGATAGGATATTTTTAAGACTATCTTTTGTGCTTTCATTAAAGGAATCCGCCTTATCTATGGATTCTTTTAAAAGTGCCTTTATGTCTTCTCCATCTCTTCCCCTGCGTTTTTTCATGATGGATGAATCAGGATTAATGAAAAAGTATGCCTCTTCATATATCTCCCACGATTTTGCAAGTCTCCCCCTGAAATTCAGGTTCTCATCTCTGTCTATGAGTCCTTCAAAGACCATCTGGTTTATATCACTGCTTGCAGAATCAGCCGCTAAGATGGGGTTCAGGATGCTTGCATCACCAATGGATGCGGTAATATAACGGTTGAGTCTGTCAGGATTTCCCTTGGTCTGGTCTTCATAGGTGGGAATCCAGAAGAATGATTGTATAAGAAAGAGTATTAATATTATGGGACAGAATATTAGTATCCGTTTGATAGTCATGCTTGAATAAAAATAATAGTGGTTGATTTAATGGGAGAGAGTTTAATATTTTTTATATCTCAATACAAGGGAATATGATATTGGGGGAGGAATTTGGAAAACAGGGTGATTAAAAGTTCAAGGTATGTGGCTGAGAGGAGCCGTTATGTAACCATTAATAAAGAAAGGATAAAGGACCTGGCAGAGAGGATAAAGAAAAACCATTATAAAATACCACCATGGGAGCATGAGTATCATTTTTTTGATGGAACAATACGAAGTGTCTCATATCTTCTTTTGCTTGATAGCATTAATTTCTGTTTCTGGCCTCAGAAGGGCAGGGAGAGATGGAAGTTCTGTTGGCAGGGAGAATGGTTTTCAGGATACTATGCACTTTCCCTTTCCTTAAAAGAGGCATTTCAGGAAAAGGTTCCTTTTCATGACCCTGGATTCCTTGAGACACTATCCTTTGAGGAATTTAAAAGAATACTGAATGGAAGAGGGGACCTTCAATTAATGGAGGAGAGACACAGAATCCTGAATGATCTCGGCAGAATAATAAATAGAGAATTTGGTGGTGATATTAAGAAGATTATTGATGGAGCAGGTGGGTCATGTCTTGCCCTTGTGGACATTCTGGTTCAGAGTTTTCCATTTTTTAGGGACATTGCACAATATGATGGAGAGGAGATATGTTTTTATAAAAGGGCACAGATATTTGTGGCGGATCTTTACGGTGCATTTGAAGGGCGCTCCTTAGGGTATTTCAGGGATATAGATAAACTGAGTGCCTTTGCAGATTACAAGCTACCACAGGTATTAAGGCATATGGGTATCTTAGAGTATTCCTCAAAGCTATCAAATAAGATAGATTCATTTGTATTGCTTGAGCCAGGCTCAAAGGAGGAGGTGGAGATCAGGGCAAACACAATAATTGCAGTGGAATTGATTAAACAGGAATTGATGGATTCTGGTATTAAGATTTCCTCCATTGAGATTGACAGACTCCTCTGGTATCTGGGACAGAAGAGCCAGTTCAGGAAAAGACCATATCACAGAACCATCACCATATTTTATTGAAATGATACCCAGACCCCCTTTAATGATTGCTCCTCTGGATCAATGCCTCATTCAACTACCCGGCAAGAAGAAAAAGAGAAACTTATGTCTTTGGATGGCCTGCCTTCTACACCTTTGCCCTGTCCAGTCTTTTAGGGTCTCAGTATAAGATTATTAAGTTCATATCTATACAAATTACTTGCCTTTTGAAATTTTTCCCTTGACAAGATAATTAATCTTTTATATTTATAGAACGAGCGCTTGCTCTATATTTATTAATAATCTTCTTTAATATGGAGGATATATGATTAAGCTTAACACATACAGAACATTAATGATTCCTGAAACACATCTAAACGATGAAATGGTCCCATCAAATGCCAAAGATCTAAACCTGATAAAAAAGAAACAACAGCAAATCATAGATGGAGCATGCAGACTTTTTTTTAAAAAAGGATTTCATAATACCACAATTAGGGAGATAGCCTTATCAGCTGGTATGTCAATGGGCCAGCTATACCATTACATTTCTTCAAAGGATGATGTTCTCTTTCTTATTTACAAACATATGCAAACTATCTGGTATGATCATCTGGTTCAATCCGGTATTGATAGACTGGATGACCCGCTGGATAGATTAAAAAAGGCGATTAGCTTAACAATTGATTTTGTTATGAAACACAGAAAACTCTTTCTCTTTGTTTATACTGAAACAAAATATCTTAATAAAAGACATCTTAAATTGGTTCTTGAGATGGATGACAGGAATGTAGTCGGTTTCTGGAAAAATCTTATCAAAGACGCTGGCTTAAATACTAATGCTGATATTAATTTCCTGGCTAATCTGCTATCCCATATCATGCTATTCCTACCACTTAGAAAATGGAATATTAAAAGAAAAATTGATCAGGATATAAAAGACTCTCTTGTAGATTTTATCTTGAAAGGTCTGGAATTATATCCACATGAACCAAAGAAAAGGAGGTAAATTATTTATGAATTTTCATACCCTTCCCATTAAGAGCATCAATTCTCTAAAACAAATAATGAGACAATATTATAGGGAGCTGGATAGTGCAAACATTAAAAAAGATAAAAAAATTGCATGGTGCACCAGTCAAGGACCTGTAGAATTGCTTAGAGCTATGGGATTCTTGGTATATTTCCCTGAAAATCATGCTGCAATGCTTGGTACATCAAGAAAAGCCATGGATCTTATTCCTCATGCAAATGCAATTGGTTATTCACCCGACATCTGTTCTTACCTCACAAGTGATATAGGCTCTTACCTTATCAAACAAACACCACTTTGTTACACATACGGCATCTCAGGTATTCCTGAGCCTGATGTTATTGTTTACAATAACAACCAATGCAGAGATGTTCAGGAATGGTTTCAATTTTATGCTCACCAATACAAAGTGCCTGTATTTGGGATTAGAACCCCTCGTGGCATTGGCCCCGTCAATAGGGAAGTTATCAATTACATAACAAAGCAGTTGAAATCACTAGCTAAAGATCTTACTTCTATCTCGGGTAAATCGCTAAACCATGATACTTTTTGTGAAGTTGTTAGTCTCTCAAGAAAAGCATCTGATCTGTGGAAAAAAATACTATATATGGCTATTAATCGTCCCTCTCCCATTTCTTTTTTCGATACATGTATCCATATTGGACCTGCGGTGGTGCTCAGAGGAACAAATTCCGCTATTCAATATTACAAAGAGCTCTTTAAGGAGATCAAAAAAAGAAAGGATAATAATATTGGTGTTATAAAATCGGAGAAATTTCGCTTATACTGGGATGGTATGCCTATTTGGGGAAAGATAAGATGGTTTTCAGAAACCCTATCAATCATGGGTGCATCCGTGGTTTCATCAACTTATGCTCATTCATGGATATTTGATGCTTTAGACCCTGACAATCCATTTGAAAGCATGGCTATTGCCTATACTGAACTTTTCACCGTAAGGGATGAACCTTCAAAAGAAGATTTCCTAATGGAGATGATTGGAAAATTCATGATTGATGGCATTATATTCCATAATTCAAGAACTTGCTCTAACTGCACCAACAGCCATTACGGAATGCCACAAAGAGTGACCAGAAAAACAGGCATCCCTTATTTGGTTATTGATGGAGATCTCAATGACCTTCGTTGCTTCTCACAAGAACAGACATTAACTAACCTTGAAGCATTCATAGAAATACTTGAGCAAAAATATTAAAGGGAAATATCATGAAAACTTTAAAATGGGTTTTAGTGAACCAGCTTTCCAGAAAATTATAATAGAAAATTATCCGTATTCCCTTGAGATTTAAAACACGCAAATAGGGGACAATCCTTTACGTCCATGATATACCTCCTGTTTAAGAATTTTGTCGTTTTTCACTTTCTTCTTAACAGGAGGTTTCATTTTTGCATAGCTATTAAATAATTTTTTTCTATGCTATAAGGGGAAATATAATCATTTAATATCTTAATATATAACGTCCTTAAATAATTAAATAACTTCTTTGAGGTTTGAGGTAGACAGAATAATGTAAGGCTTGATTTGAAGGCCTATTTTATTCTTTAATAAGAGCAAAAGGCATAGAATACCAAATGGATGATAAGTTCTCCTTTGAGATTGTATATGAATCAAACGGGGCAAGGAAAGGGATACTACGGACTCCCCATGGTGTATACATACACCAGCATTTGTAACAGTGGGGACTCTGGGAGCAGTAAAGGCGGTAAGTCCTGATGATTTAAAGCGGATAGGGACCCAGGTCATAATAGCAAATACCTATCACCTGCACTTACAGCCGGGAGAGAAATTGATTGAGCAGATGGGAGGGATTCACAGATTCATGGGGTGGGATGGGC
>JALVMZ010000225.1 GCA_027032655.1 Desulfobacteraceae bacterium | reverse complement strand
AACGGGCACAGGATAAGGAGCTAATAGTAAAATCAGAAACAGGAAAAGGTCATGCTGCTGGCTGCTTCCTCGATGGTATAATGGTTGCGACCGGTGCCACTTACGGGAAATCCAATATTGAAAAGCTTTATTATAATAAGATGGCCTTTACCCTTATAGACACAAAAACTGGTAAAGCTGTGCGGGTTGCATTAAAGCCTGATTTTTTTGAAAAGGCCCTTAATTCCCCATTTGTTCAAAAGAGAAAGGCTGGTGTCCCACCTCAGGATATAGAGCCTGAAATAAGAGACCCCCTTGTGGAGAGAGTTTTGAATATCCCGGAGTCAGAATTTTTAGACATAGGAGAGGTTCATCAGGTAGAAATCAAAAAAGGGAAGGGTATCTTTGATGCAAAAAGATGCGAAAAGTGCGGCGAGCTTACCTTTGTTAACAAATTGCGAGTGGGGGCTGATGGAAAGCTCCTTTGCATTCCATGTTCAGGCTATGAAGATTAAACCCAACAGGGTTATATTTGAACTTTTATAACGCAATAGCGGGACCCTCATCCATGATGGGTAAACGGCCCCTTATAGGAGGATAAAATGCTTATTTTAGCCGTTACAACTGTAATTCTTGTATTAGCCTTTATCTTTTCCATGCTGGGCTTGGGAGGGGCAATGCTCTATATTCCAGTGTTTCACTGGTTTGGTTATGACTTTAAGTCTGTGGCTATTCCAACCGGCCTTTTACTAAATGGTATCACCGCCTTATCAGCAGCCATCTATTACCTGCGCTCAAAGATGGTGGATGTAAAGGGCTCAATTCCCCTGATTGTATCATCATTCATAGGAGCTCCTGTTGGCGCTTATTTCACAAAGCTCGTTCCCACTCGAACGCTCATACTCCTCTTTGCCATTGCCATGGTGTTTGCAGGTGGCAGGATGCTGCTAACCTCCGGGCAGGCTGATAAGGAAAAAATGATGTCATTTAAAATCCGGGCCGCTCTTATGGCCATTGGAGGATTCCTGATAGGTTTTATCGCAGGACTGCTCGGTGTGGGAGGAGGATTCCTTTTTGTCCCTATGATGATTGCAATGGGGTATGCCACAAAGCGTGCAGCGGCCACCAGTGCATTTGTGGTTATTTTTTCTTCATTCTCAGGATTTGCGGGTCATATTGCAGAGGGGCACTTTAACTGGCCATTAATGATAGCCACATCAATAGCAGTTATCGTAGCTTCTCAGATTGGTGCCAAGGTCATGAAGGAGAAGATGAAGGCCCGCTGGATAAAACAGATGTTTGGTATTGTGCTACTGGGGGTAGCGGTCAAGCTTCTGCTCAAGCTTTACCTTTAAGGGGTGATTGAAAGGTGAATCCTGAAGATCAAATCTTCTTGCCTGTGCATAAGTCACATGCAAAACATAATATTATCGCTAAGTTCTGTATTCATTTTATTTTGAACTGTTTACTTGTCTGGGTCCTGGTTGTGATTGTCCCCGGGACCCTTTTAGCTGGAAATCTGAATATTGATGGACAGATAAGAGAGCGATTTGAATATTTTGACGGTCTTAATAAAAAGTCCTACGGAAACCAATCCATTGACTCTAAGGGTAAAAAAAGGGGTGAACCAGATGACAGTCTCCTGGTCCAGAGGATTATAGTGGGCATCAGGTATAAGTGGAATACCAGAATTACTTATTCTCTTCATTTGTATGATGCAAGGGTATGGGGATGGTCACTGGATGAACAGGATTTTATAAAGAACAGGGGGACTGCGGTCGAATATGTTATGGACCCCTATGAGGAGCATCTGGAGCTGTATGATGCTAACATACAAATCAGGGACATATTTAATGGCTTTGGAGCAATAATAGGCAGACAGAAGATATGGTATGGCGATAAACGAATCTTTGGGCCGGGCGGATGGGGGAATTCCATAGGATGGATATGGGATGCCGCACGATTTTCCTATAAGAAAAACAGCAGTTTTATTGATGCTTGGTATGGCCAGACCAGGACAAAGGATCCAGATTCGTTCAGCCTCACTCACAAACATGCCTATCAGGGTATAGGAATGTATTCACATTTAAGATTATTCCAGAGTGGTGCCCTGGAGCCTTTTTTTGCATGGAAAAATAATCTATACCACAGGGAGCATCCAGAAGAACGAAGCATTTATTATGGTGCAAGATTTACTGAATCAGACTTCCATGGGTTTCATCTTGATATTACTTATGCCAGAGAAGCTGGGGAAATGGGAGATAAAGACATAAGAGCATACGCATATGTGGCAAAGGTTGGATACGGATTTAAGAACCTGAAAATGAAGCCAAATCTCATATTAGGCAGGGTCTTTGCCAGCGGAGATAGTGATCCCTCGGATAATATAATCAGGACATTCGTCCGACCATTTGGTTCCACTGATGGAGAGCACTACGGCAGGATGGATATAATGGCCTGGAGTAATCTGGTGGATAATCAGATTAGCCTGTATCTGAACCTTACAAAACGCTCTATCTTGAAGATTGCATATCATAATTTTAATATGGATGAATCACAGGATACATGGAGCTATTACAAGTATAAAAACCGGCCGGGAAACTCTTACACCTATTTGGGGGATGAACTGGATTTTCACTTAAAATTAAATGTATCTGAATCTCTGAGTCTTCAGTTCATTTATGCCTATTTCTGGGCTGGTGATTTTGTAAGAAAAAATGTGGAAGATACTGACGCGCAAAGAATGTTCGTGCAATTCACATATAAGTTTAATCTCCCCTGAGTTTTTAGAAAAACCCATAAAAATAAATCTTTTCCTTTGACTTATATGCATATTTTCCTGATATTATAGCAAAATATCAGGGGGAATTAATAATTTATAAAAAGGAGGGGGAGATATGAAAGAGAAAGTATCGGGCAGGTTATTTTTATTAATGGCAGCTGCCATTTTTGTTTTTTGTGCTTTTTTCAGCTCATCCGCATACTCCACAGATTATATCAAAGTGGGTCTTCCAATATCACTTACAGGCAAGTATGATGTGCTGGGCACCAGGAACCTCCAGGGTGTAAGATTGTGGGCTGAATGGGTAAACAAGAAGGGCGGAATATATGTAAAGGAAGAGGGTAAAAAGATTCCTGTAAAGGTGGTCTGGTATGACACAAAGAGTGACAAGGATACCACCATCAAACTTACTGAGAAGCTTATAAATGAAGATAAGGTTCATTTTCTGTTCGGCCCATACGGAAGTTCTCTAACTCTGGCATCGGCTGCGATCACAGAGAAATACGGAAAGCTCATGTTCTCCCATTCAGGTGCATCGGATAAGATATGGTCACAGGGATACAGATATGTAATAGGAGTGCTGACACCATCTTCTTACTATTACAAGAGCACCATGGAACTCCTCGCATCACTCACGCCCAAGGCCAAAACAGTAGCACTTATTACAGAGGATAATCCCTTTAATCTATCTATTCGGAAAGGGATAAAGAGATGGGCAAAACAACTGGGTTTTAAGGTGGTTTTTGATGAGGTCTATCCAACCCCGCCCAGTGATCTATCTCCAATCCTCAGCAAAGTAAAGAGACTTGAACCTGATGCAATCCTTGCCAGTTGTCACTTCAAAGATGGGGCACTGCTTGCAAAACAGGCAGCAGAATTGAAGGTATATACAAAATTCTTTGCACTTGGTTCAGCCCCTTCCACAGTGGAATGGTGGTCTGCTGTTGGACCAGCAGGCGCTCAATACACAATTGCCACATCCCAGTGGGAGCCCATTGATGCACCTGATCCATCCAGGTTTTCCAACTGGTATGGACCAAGGATGACAGGCAAGCAGTTTAATGAGTGGTATAAGAAGAGATGGGGTAAATCAACAGATTTTAGAGGCACCCAGGCATTTGCTGCAGGTCTGGTTTTGCAGTGGGGAATTGAAAATGCAGGTTCCCTTGACACAGATAAGGTGAGAAATGCCCTTAATAAGATGGATATAATGACCTTTTATGGAAGAGAAAAGATTAATCCCAAAACAGGTATCCAGATAGGGCATGGTATGGTATCTGCCCAATGGCAGGATGGAAAGAAAGTGGTGGTGGGACCTCCTGAGCTTGCTGTAGGAAAGATTGTTTATCCAAGACCCCGTTAATTCTTCTAAAGAATAGGGGACCATTCCTGCCAGTTAAGGCAGGAGTGGACCCTTTTTTAGTAATGGGAGCCGGAGCATGATTGATTTTGAGACTATACTTCAGACCATTATAAATGGTCTCCTGATTGGCGGGATTTATGGACTTGCAGCCTTAGGGCTCAGCCTTATATGGGGGGTTATGAAGGTGGTAAATCTTGCCCATGGGACATTCATCATGGTCGGGGCCTACATCGGATACGGGATGTATCACATATTGGGCTTGCATCCAATGCTTGGGGTCTTTGTGGCGCTTGTGGTGGGTGCCGTATCAGGTGCCCTCATATATAGATTTTTTATAAACAGGATAATTGAATCCGCTACCAGTGAACTTGAAATGGAGATGATGTGCTTACTCTTTACCTTTGGTATTTCCATTATCATCTACGGTGGGGCTCTCAATATATGGGGTTCTGATTTAAGGGGGGTGCCAACACTGATGCCCACTGTTTTTATAAGCAATATAGCAATTCCTTCATCCCGACTAATAGCCTTTATAAGTGCCTTGATACTTGGTGTTCTGCTTTATCTGTTCCTTAAAAAGACATATACCGGAAAGGCGATAAGGGCTGTTACTCAAAACAGGACATTTGTCATGTTAAATGGGATTGACCCTGTTAAGATATTTCAGGTCTCCTTTGGTATTGGCGTTATATATGCCCTTATGTCAGGTGTGGTAATCTCCCTTGCATATCCAGTTACACCCATCATGGGTGTTAATTATTTGCTTAAATCATTTACAGTGGTGGTTCTGGGTGGCCTTGGAAATCCAATCGGGGCATTCCTGGGCGGATTAATCCTGGGGCTTGCGGAGAGCTTCACTTCACTTTTCGCAACCTATGCCGTATCACCGGCTATAGCGTTTATCTCTCTGATATTAATACTGATATTTAAGCCAAGCGGTATCCTTGGCACCCTAAGGTAGTTCAATGAGGAATTGGGGAAAGATAGTTCAACTGTTAGGATGGGTTATTATAATTGGTTTTTTTGCATGGGCACCTCACAGTGGTTTTATGACAACCACTTATTTTTTCCTCATGATTAAATTTATATGCCTCTGTCTTAGCTTCAATCTTATTGCGGGATATGTGGGATATATCAGTTTTGGCCATGTGGCATTCTATGGTATAGGAGGGTATGTAACTGCGATTATTGCATCAAAGACCTCTCTTATAAACCATCCGTATTTCTGCATCTTACTGGGGGGACTGGGATCTGCCATTG
>JALVMZ010000224.1 GCA_027032655.1 Desulfobacteraceae bacterium | reverse complement strand
TTATCATGGGTCTTCCACCTGGTGCATGGTAAATCTCAACATCCTGCCACCTTATGCCCTTTTTCATGCCTGTTCCCAGGGCCTTTGAGAACGCCTCCTTTGCAGCAAAACGCATGGAAAAATGAGAGGCAGGATTTGCCCTTTTAAAGCAAAGCTCCCTCTCTGAGGGAGTAAAAACCCTATCAAGGAATCTGGCCCCCCACTTTTTAATGGCCTTTTCCATCCTTTCTATCTTTACAATATCTACTCCGACTCCGAATATCATGAGAATTAAAAGTCCTTTACCAGCTCAACCATATCTTTTACTGCTCTTTCAAAACCCACATATATAGACCTTGCCACTATGCTATGTCCAATGCTGTATTCTTCGACAAGAGGGAGAGTCCTAAATCTTTTGATATTCACATAATTCAGACCATGACCTGCACTTATTTTCAGCCCCAGTTCATGTGCAGATTCTGCTGCCTTAACTATTCGCTCAAACCTCTCTTCTGCCTCTTTTTCATTCCTTGCCTCAGAATAATGGCCTGTATGAATCTCCACAATATCGGCCCCCGCACCTTTTGCAAGGGATATCTGTTCTGCATCAGGGTCAATGAAAAAGCTGACCATTATTCCCTTTTCCTTTATCCTTGATACAACATCTTTGTAATATTCAGGTTTTGCCTTTACATCAAGCCCCCCTTCTGTGGTGAGTTCCTCTCTCCTCTCAGGCACAAGGGTAACAAGGTCTGGCTTTACATCCCTTGCAATCTCAATCATCTCCTCCACTGCGGCCATCTCAAGATTAAGCTTTGTCTTAATGGTCTGCCTTAATAATCTCAGGTCCCTGTCCTGAACATGGCGCCTGTCCTCCCTTAGATGACAGATAATCCCTTCTGCCCCTGCCAGTTCTGCAATGCCTGCAGCAATCACAGGGTCAGGCTCATCTATTCCCCTTGCCTGACGAACAGTTGCCACATGATCCACATTTACCGCAAGTCTTGCCATTTTAAACCCTCCTTTATCATCCTGAGAATACCTGAATGGGCGCTAAAATCAATATGCCCTGCGAACATCTCTCCGATTTGATAAAATGTCTGTTAATTTGATAGATGATTTATATATGAAATTTGATAAAAAATCACCAAGAAAGTGAGAGCTCTCATCTCACTGTTGACACTTAAGTAAATCTCATGGAACAGATGAAAGAGATCAGGTGGATGGTCAGGAAGATACCATCCACCTGATATGGTGAATATGTAGGGGTATGAATTTTAATGTTTATAAAAACAAATTCACCGGATTATTTTTCAGGGTTTCCAGACCTCCCAAACCTTTCCCACCAGTTCAGGACCGGGTTTGAGTGTTGTCTCTCCGGGTTTCCAGCCAGAGGGTGTTACTTCCCCGGTTGCCTTCATATGCTGAAAGGCCTTTAATTGTCTTACTAACTCATCAGGATTACGTCCCACCTCAGGAGTTAATACCTCCATGGCTCTTACAATGAAATCTGGATCAATAATGAACCTGCCTCTAATATCTACCCCTGCACTTTCATCATATACCCCGTAAACAGCTCCAATCTTTCCCCCTGGATCTGATAGCATTGGAAACGGGACTCCATTTTTAACCATCTTGGATAATTCTTCCTCCTGCCATATTTTATGCACAAAGCGACTGTCAGTGCTTATTGACA
>JALVMZ010000223.1 GCA_027032655.1 Desulfobacteraceae bacterium | reverse complement strand
CCCAGAACAGGATAGCCCGCATGTTGTGGAAAGAGTTCAGATCAGCTTACCAAAGGATTAAAGACCCTGTGTCATGAAATGACTATCTTTTTCATAATCTCTTTGGTATTACCCTTGGCGTATGCTGAACGATGCCAAACCTAAAAGTATCTTAAGAGATCCTTCGGGTATACTTCGGATACCCTCAGGATGACAAAAAGTGTGTTGATAATATAAGCTGTCATGTCAGAGCAAGATTCCAGCAAAATCACCAGAAAGTGGAGGATAGGGACATCGGGCTGGAACTATCCCCACTGGAAGGGCATATTCTATCCTGATAATATACCCAGAGCAAAGTGGCTTGAATACTACTCAGAGAGGTTTGACACCGTTGAACTGAATGCAACATTTTACAGGCTTCCAAAGGAGCAGACATTTAAAAACTGGAACAAGAGGACACCTGAAGGATTTCTTTACTCTGTTAAGATAAGTAAATTTATAACTCATACAAAAAGACTGAAGGACTGTGCTGATGCACTCCTTAAATTCTACAGTGCCATTGAACATCTAAAAGAAAAGCTGGGGCCAATCCTTATTCAACTCCCTCCTGGCCTCAAATATGAAAGGTCCATGTTTGAATCCTTCTGCTACCTACTGAACAGTTCATATAAACATACCCTTGAGGTGAGGAATAAATCATGGCTCTGTGATGAGGCATTCCAGATAATGAAAGAACACGGTATTGCCTTTTGTATATCCGATACAGCAGGCAGATATCCATATCATGAAGAGATAACTGCTGACTTTGTATATATCAGACTCCATGGCTCTAAAAAACTCTATGCTTCTGAATATACAGAATCAGAAATAAATCAATGGGCCACCAAAATACGGAAATGGAATAAGCCCACCTATGTCTACTTTGACAATGACTTTAATGGCTATGCCGTAAAAAACGCCCACCAGCTAATACAATGTCTTTCAAAATGAACTATTGATGAATTTTTCATTATTTGGGGTTAACTATTTTGGTCATCATGCTGAGAGATGAAGAGCACTAAGGAGATTTATTAACATTCTTGCGTTGGTTATGGCCTGTGCCCTGGGGTGATTGTTGAAAAATATGAAAATACTGCTGGCATCCTTTTTAATCGTCATTATACCGGGAATCCATTCCCTTAACTCATCTTCACTGTAAAGGTAATCATATCTTTTTGAGGAATCCGTCCCATACCAGTTTTCTTTATTCCTTCCATGAAATCTAATATATCCATCCCTACCCGTCCTTTTAACAACAGGCGGTAAAAGAGATGATATTCTGGGCTCATCAACACAGACAAAACCTGCATTCAGTTCATTTAATGTATTAAATACTGACTCCCTTATCCATGACCTGTGTCTGAATTCAACAAATACATTTATATCCCCAAATCCATCTATAAGCTTTTTCAGATATACCCTGTTCTCTTTAACATAATGAAAACTCTGTGGGAACTGAAGCAAAACCCCACCAAGCAACCCTTCATTGAAAATCGGAGATATGCCATCTTTATAAGCTTCCAATACATCTTTTAGTGATTCATCTGATATATCATGGGTAAGTCCCCTGAATGCCTTTAAAACAAAGGTCAGCTTTCCTTTAGAACGAACGATCATACTCCTAATAGCCTTTTTATCAGGAATCCTGTAAAAACTGAAA
>JALVMZ010000222.1 GCA_027032655.1 Desulfobacteraceae bacterium | reverse complement strand
GATTCTGCTCTATTGCTGCAGCAACTGTCCTTCCTACTCCTATTCCATAACACCCCATTACAATGGGCTTCTCTCTACCTTCAGGATCCAGATATACCGCATTCATTGCACTGCTATACTTTGTGCCAAGTTTAAATATATGACCCACTTCAATTCCCCTTTTGAATTCAACATGTCCTCCACATTTGGGGCAGGGGTCATCTGGTCTGACCATCCTTATATCTGCAAATTGATCCACCGAGAAATCCCTTCCAAGATTTACATTCTTAAGATGCATATCCTTTTTATTTGCTCCAGTTACTGCATTTCTCAGACCCTGAATTGAATAATCAGCAATAATCTTTATCTTGAGCCCCACAGGTCCAGCAAATCCCATGGGGGCACCTGTAACCTCTTCAACCTGTTCAGGGCTTGCCAGTTCTATCTGATCCACACCCAGAAGATTCCTGAGCTTTGTCTCGTTTATGTCGTGATCTCCCCGGACAAGTCCTGCAACAAGCCTTCCATCTATATTAAATATAAGTGTCTTAATCAAGGAATCCGCCCCCACATTCAAAAACGATGTAACCTTCTCCACTGTTTTGATATCAGGGGTCTCCACCTCTTCCATTGGTAATAGTTCCTCACTTTGACCATGAATATCATCATGGCTCTTAATCTCTGCCTTCTCCAGATTTGCTGCATAATCGCATGCCTGACAATCAACAATCTGGTCCTCTCCAGTATCTGCAAGGACCATGAATTCATGGGAAAAGCTACCACCAATTGCCCCTGTATCCGCCTCCACTGCCTTAAATCTAAGGCCGCATCTATTAAATATCCTGCAATAGGCATCATACATTTTCTGGTAACTCCTCTGTGCACCCTCCTCATCCACATCGAAGCTATAGGCATCCTTCATTATGAATTCTCTACATCTCATTATCCCGAATCTTGGTCTTATCTCATCCCTGAACTTGGTCTGAATCTGATAGAAATTGATGGGCATCTGTCTGTATGAATGTATCTCTCTTCTTACAAGATCGGTTATCACCTCCTCATGTGTTGGGCCAATACAGCAGTCCCGATTGTGTCTGTCTTTGAAGCGAAGCAGCTCCTTACCATAATAGTCCCATCTACCACTCTCCTGCCATAGCTCTGCTGGTTGGACGGCTGGCATAAGAAGTTCTATTGCACCAGCCCTATTCATTTCCTCCCTTATTATGTTTTCCACCTTTCTTATAGATCTAAGTCCCAGTGGCAGATAGGTATATATCCCTGAAGTAAGCTTTCTTATCATGCCTGCCCTCAGCATGAGCTGATGACTTATCACCTCTGCATCCGAAGGCGTCTCCTTTAATGTGGGAATAAAATACTGCCTCATTCTCATATTCAAACTCCTTTGATATTTTCTCTATATCCAAAATCCATAAGATCATGATATTATCTAACCATCAATAATGTAAATGGTGCCTTACCGCATCAGAACATATCCTTTACTTCCTGAATGAGCACATCTGCCAGCTCATGTTCAGGGACCTTTCGAATTACCCTTCCCTTCTTAAAAAGTATCCCTTTGCCTCTACCTCCAGCAATCCCAACATCAGCCTCCTTTGCCTCACCGGGGCCATTTACCACACATCCCATTATGGCCACCTTGGGGCTCTGGGGGATATCTCCTATGGATTGCTCCACCTTTT
>JALVMZ010000221.1 GCA_027032655.1 Desulfobacteraceae bacterium | reverse complement strand
GTTTATAATAGATAAAAAGGGCATAATAAGATATATCGATGTGCATGATATTAATAAAAGGCCCAGGCTGGAAGTTCTGATAAAAGAGTTACAAAAAATATGCAATTGAATTGAATATAAAAATAGTAATTATTAGAGAATAAGTCTTGACAAATCCCACCCAAAGAATGTTATATGGGTGGAAACTTCAGGGCGTGATGGTTCTGGAGTCCAAAACCTGATTTTTTATTAAGGAGGTATGAGTTGTGAGTGAGATTAGGGCACCTATGGGAGGAAAAATCCTGGATGTGAAGGTTCAACCTGGCGATCAGGTTAACGAGGATGATGAGGTGATCATACTTGAAGCAATGAAAATGGAGCTTCCTATTGTAGCTCCTGAATCAGGCACCGTAAAAGAAGTAAAATGTAAAAAGGGCGATTCAGTGGAAACAGATGCTGTTCTGATAGTTCTTGAATAAAGAGCTCTTAAAAAAAGACCCTCTCCTTTAAAAAGAGAGGGTCTTTAATTTTGGTCTCCCAATTATTTAACTACTTTTTCTCTTTATTATCTCCACCCAGAATTCTTGAAAGAATACCACCGGATATGGAAAGGGCAATATAGAGGAAAATAAGAACACAGAATACCCCTATGAATCGAAGAAACAGTGTGCCCATAATCCATGTCCAGTTGTCTTTTATAATTACAACCTTTGTTCCCTGTTTATCATCCCTGTAAATTGTAATGGAATGCCACTTCAGAGCTCCGTCATCTTCAATATAGATTGCATTTTTCCAATCCCTGAATCTTATATCTTTCTCTCTGGAAAGGGACTGCCTATAAAAATTCACCACATCATCAAATCTTTTAGGCACTACAAACTCAAGTCTTCCCTTTTTCTTCATGAGGATTTTTCCATCTGGATGAATCGGTGCCCCAAGAAAATCACTTGCAAGTGCTATACATGGCATTAAGATGATTAACGAAATAATTAAGAAGACTCTTTTCATATCTCATCCTCTTTCTAATCAAACATGGCTATAAACATACCCGCTGCTGCTGCGGAACCAATCACACCTGCAAGATTTGGTCCCATGGCATGCATGAGCAGATAATTGGTTTTGTCCTCCTTCATCCCCATTACCTGAGAAACCCTCGCTGCCATCGGAACCGCAGAGACACCTGCAGACCCGATCAATGGATTAATCTTTTCTTTCAAAAAGAGATTCATAATCTTGACTGTAAGTATTCCTCCCATGGTGCAGACTGCAAAGTCTATTAGACCCAGACCAAAGATGAATAGCGGTTTCCAGCTCAGAAAATTATCAGCATGCATGGTTGCACCAACTGAAATACCGAGAAAGATAGTAACTATGTTCATGAGAGAGCCCTGGGCTGTCTCAGTTAGCCTTCCCACAACCCCGCTCTCTTTCATTAGATTCCCCAGCATAAACATACCCATCAAAGGGGTAACTGAAGGAACCAGGAGGGTGATTATTCCTGCAGTTACCAAGGGAAATAATATCTTTTCCTGTTTGGTTACCACCCTCAATTGCTTCATCTTTATCTTTCTTTCTTTCTCTGTTGTAAGGAGCTTCATTATAGGTGGCTGAATAAGCGGGACCATTGCCATGTAAGAATATGCGGCAAGGGCATTTGGACCCAGAAGTTGGGGGGCAAGGTGTTGTGTTAGATAAATTGTGGTGGGTCCATCCGCACCACCTATAATCCCAACAGATGCAGCCTCTTTAAGTGTAAATCCTGCAAGAACAGTCCCTGAAAATGTAATAAAAACGCCCAGCTGGGCACCTGCTCCTATAAGAAGGGTCTTGGGATTTGCAATCAGTGGACCGAAATCCGTCATTGCCCCCAGACCCAAGAAGATGATACAGGGTATCACCTCCCATTCCAGGCCGTAATGATAGAATATTCGCAGAAGCTCCCCATGTCCCTGTGAGTAACCCATTAAAGGCACGAGGGGAAAATTCACAATAAATATTCCAAAGCCAATTGGAAGCAGTAGAAGTGGTTCATATTTCTTGGCAATGGCAAGATACATGAATAGTGCACCAATTGCCCACATTATAGCCAGATTCCACTGGAAATTAAAGATACCTGTCGTATACATTATTCCATGTAAAAGATCCAGAACCTCATGTATATTCATCGCTTCCAGCTCCAAATCTAGTTATATTGTAGCTATAATAAAGCTACAATCTTATGTCAATTAAAATTTAACTATAAAAACTAATTGACATAGAATTCAAGGAAAAATATTTTCTTAATTCAAAATCAGATAATATGGAGGACCTGATATGTCTGGAAATGACTTTAAAAATAAGCTGAAGAACAGACTGGAGAAATGGTATCAGGGTATGAAGGAAAAGATAAAGAAGTTCCCTGAGAGAAAGCCTGAATTTGTCAACACATCCGGCATTCCCATAAATTGTATATATACACCCCTTGATTTTCCGGAGGACCAATATCTTGAAAAGCTGGGATTTCCCGGTGAATACCCTTTTACAAGGGGGGTTCAACCCACCATGTATAGGGGGAGATTCTGGACCATGAGGCAATATGCAGGCTTTGCAACAGCAGAGGAGTCCAACCGCAGATACAAATTCCTGCTTGAGCAGGGACAAACCGGCCTTTCAGTGGCCTTTGACCTTCCCACCCAGATAGGTTATGACTCTGACCACGAAATGGCCACAGGTGAGGTGGGAAAGGTGGGAGTTGCCATTGATTCCCTTAAAGATATGGAGACCCTGTTTGATGGAATACCCCTTGATAAGGTGAGCACATCTATGACCATAAATGCACCTGCAGCCATACTGCTTGCCATGTATATAGCAGTGGCAGAAAAACAGGGCGTGCCTTCTCATCAACTGAGGGGAACAATCCAGAACGATATCCTTAAAGAATATTCATCCCGCGGAACCTATATCTTCCCACCAAACCCCTCAATGAGGATAATAACAGACATATTCTCTTACTGCGCAGAACATGTTCCACAATGGAACACCATAAGCATAAGCGGATACCATATAAGAGAGGCGGGGGCAACAGCGGTGCAGGAGGTGGCATTTACCCTGGCAAATGGTATTGCCTATGTGGATACTGCAATCAAGGCGGGACTTGATGTGGACAAATTTGCACCAAGGCTATCATTCTTTTTTAATGCCCATCTGGACTTCTTTGAAGAGGTTGCTAAATTCAGAGCAGCAAGGAGACTGTGGGCTAAGATTATGAAAGAGAGATTCGGTGCAAAGAATCCCAGGTCCATGATGATCCGATTCCATACCCAGACAGCAGGGTGCACCCTTACTGCACAGCAGCCATACAATAATATTGTCAGGGTTGCATTTCAGGCACTCTCCGCAGTGCTTGGTGGCACACAGTCGCTTCATACCAACTCCATGGATGAGGCCCTGTGTCTCCCATCAGAGGAGGCGGTTCAGATAGCACTCAGGACCCAGCAATTAATAGCATATGAAACAGGAGTGGCAGATACCGTGGACCCACTTGCAGGCTCTTACTATGTGGAATACCTAACCGATGAGATATACAAAAGGGCAGAGGAATATATCAAAAAGATTGATGAGATGGGTGGTGCACCCTCAGCAATAGAGAAGGGATATATTCAGAAAGAGATACAGGAGAGCGCATACAGGTATCAGAAAGAGATAGAGAGTGGTGAGAGGGTGGTTGTAGGGGTAAATAGATTTCAGATTCAGGAAGAGAAGCCAAAAAACCTCCTGAGAGTTGACCCTGCAGTAAGAATTGCTCAGATTGAAAAACTGAAGAAACTAAGGGCTGAAAGGGATAATGCCGAAGTAAAATCTGCCCTCTCTGAATTAAAAAGGACTGCTGAAGGAGACGACAATATTATGTTTCCCATACTCAGGGCAGTCAAGGCATATGCCACCTTGGGAGAGATATGCGATGTCCTGAGGGAGGTATTTGGAGAATATCAGCAGATAACCACAATAGGAGGTAATAGATAGTTAGCTATAGGGAGATGGTGTTATGGAAAAGCAAAGAAAGATAAGGGTTCTTGCTGCAAAACCAGGGCTTGATGGTCATGACAGAGGAATAAAGGTCATTGCCAGTGCCCTTATGGATGCAGGTATGGAGGTAATATACACGGGTATCAGACAGACTCCGAGACAGATAGTGGAAACAGCTCTTCAGGAAGATGTGGATGTAATAGCCCTGAGCATCCTTTCAGGAGCACATGATTATCTTTTTCCAGAAATTATGAGAATATTAAAAGAAAAAGGCATGGATGATGTTCTGGTTATTGGGGGGGGGATTATCCCTGATGAGGATATCCCCCAATTAAAGGAATGTGGAATTGCTGAGATATTTGGGCCTGGCACCAAGACAGATGAGATAATCAAATTCATAAAGGAAAATGTAAGGCGAAGATAGATACTACTCATCCTTCCACTGTGGCTTCCTCTTATCAAGGAATGCCTGCAGGCCCTCATTGGCATCATGGGTCTTCATGAGCTGATTCAGATATATATCTTCTATCCTTTTGAGTGGTGGTTCCAGGGGGTCTGATATACTGCTCTTAATTGCCCTTTTTGTTATCCTGAGCACCGAGGCGCTTAATCTGAGATACGGCTTGATGAATTCCTCTGTCTCCTTTGAAAGCTCTTCATCCTTAACCACCCTGTTTACAAGGCCCATGGCCATTGCATCCCTTGCAGATACAATCCTTCCTGATAGTATTAAATCAACCGCATTTTTCATTCCCATTATCCTGGGCATCAGAAAAACAGCAATGGGTGGAAATACCCCCACCTGTATCTCAGGTTGTCCGAACTTTGCACCTTCTCCTGCAATCACCAGATCACAGAATATGGCAAGCTCGCATCCCCCTCCCAGACATGACCCGAATACGGATGCGCATATGGGTATTTCAAATCCATCCATGAGTCTGAACATCCTGTGAAATGTCTCTATCATTTTTGGAGCCATATCCCCCATATGTTCGCCCACATCCACGCCAGCAGAGAATGCCTTGCCCTCTGCATTGAATAGAACCATCTTCAACTTATCATTACCCTGCCAATCTTCAAGCACCTGATTCATCTCATTCATCATCTCAATATTTAGCACATTCAAAGGCGGTCTGTTGAGTGTAATAATTCCCAGTCTATCCTTTATCTCTGTTTTAATATTCTTATACTCCATGATCTTCTCCCCTAAGATTTATAATAAAGAGGCGGGCATATTACACCCGCCTCTATAGAACCATTATTCCTGTTTTGGTTTGGGCATGACCTCTTCAAACATCTCCATAGTCCATGCCTTACCTTCTGCTATATTCTGTCTGAATTTAATAAAATCAATGGTATCCTTACCCGTTATCTTTCTGGTATTAAATGCACCAAATCCAAGGAATGCCTCACCTGACATATTGG
>JALVMZ010000220.1:11692-15518 GCA_027032655.1 Desulfobacteraceae bacterium | reverse complement strand
TGCATCCACTGATGGTGCCACCATACTCCCGATGGCAAAGATATATATATCCTTTCCCTCTTTAATCACTTCCGCCTTGCCAATGGGAAGTTGTTTAAAATCAGTATCAAGAGGGACACCAAGGGCAGTTCCTCTTGGGTATCTCATGGCAATGGGGCCAGAATGATGTATGGCGGTATAGAGCATGTGCCGTAATTCATTTTCATCCTTAGGGGCCATAAGGGTCATGTTGGGAAGACTCCTTAGATATGTGATGTCAAATTGACCATGATGCGTGGGACCATCTTCACCCACAAGACCTCCCCTATCAAGACAGAATATAACCGGCAGATTGGGGAGGCATACATCGTGAATTATCTGATCAAAGGCCCTCTGCAGAAAAGTGGAATATATGGCTACCACAGGTCTTATACCCTCACTTGCAAGTCCTGCTGCAAATGTAACAGCGTGCTGTTCTGCTATACCCACATCAAGGAATCTCTCGGGATAACGCTCAGCAAACATATTAAGCCCGGTGCCTTCAGGCATGGCTGCGGTAATTGCAAAGAGGTTCTTTTCCATCTCACCCAGCTCTACCATAGTCTTTCCAAATACCTCTGTATAAGAGGGAGGTGCCTTGGCGTCTTTTTTGGTCTTACCTGTTAATACATCGAACTTTCCAACTCCGTGAAAACTCGATGGTCTTTTTTCTGCTGGTGGGTAGCCCTTTCCTTTTATGGTCTGGACATGGACAAGCACCGGTCCATCAACATGGATTATATTATTGAATGTCTCAATTAATTGATCCAGCCTGTGTCCCTGGATAGGACCAACATATCTGAACTTGAAGGCCTCAAAGAGCATCCCGGGTGTAAAAAAGGTGATAAATGAATCCTCACTCTTTCTTATAAAATTCAGAATATTCTCTCCAACCCCAGGGATGGATTTAAGAAAGTTTCTGAGCTCTTTTCTGAAGTAAACGAATCGCTTCCCTGTCATCTTTCTACTAATAAATGAACTAAATGCCCCCACATTAGGTGCAATACTCATCTCATTGTCATTCAAAACCACAATCAGGTCCTTTTCTGTCTCGCCCGTCTGATTGAGCCCCTCAAATGCAAGGCCTGCTGTCATGGAACCATCCCCTATAACTGCCACCACTTTTGATTTTTCGCCTTTGAACTCCTTTGCTGTTGCTATTCCAAGCCCGGCTGATATGGATGTGCTGCTATGACCTGTATCAAATGCATCATAGGGGCTTTCTTCCCTTTTAGGAAATCCGCTTATTCCACCATACTGTCTCAGGGTATGGAACTGCTCCCTTCTTCCAGTTAAAAGTTTATGGGCATAGGATTGATGTCCCACATCCCATATAATCTTATCTTTTGGTGCATTGAATACATAATGGAGTGCTATGGTGAGTTCCACCACTCCAAGATTGGGAGCCAGGTGACCACCCCTTTCAGCAACAGTGTGGATAATCCTCTCTCTTATCTCCTGTGCAAGGATTTCAAGCTCTCTGAGGGATAATCTTTTTAGATCCTCTGGAGAATCAATCCTATCAAGTATGCTTCCCTTTTCTTCAACCATGTCTATTTCTTTCTCTTTATTATGTATCTTGCTATAGCTCTCAGGGGTTCAGCACTCTCACCAAAGGATTCAATACATTTTATGGCATCTTCCACAAGTGCCATCTGAAATTGTTTTGACTCTTCGAGCCCCACTGCAGAAGGGTAAGTGAGTTTTCCTCTTTCAATGTCACCACCAACTCCCTTACCCATCAGGGCCGGATCACCCTCTATATCAAGGATATCATCAGATATCTGAAAAGCAAGTCCAATCTTTTCTCCATACACTGAAAGGGAATTAATCTCCTCCGCTGTTCCTCCTCCTAAAATGGCTCCTGATACAACAGATGCCTTTATAAGTGCCCCTGTTTTTCTCTCGTGTATAAATTGAACCACTGATAGGTCACCACCCTTCCCCTCAAACTGAACATCTACCACCTGTCCCCCCACCATACCCCTACAACCAGCGGCGTCAGCAATAATACCTATAACCCTGAGGAGATTTGAAGGCTCAATACCATGAGTCTCTGATCCCCTTGCCATTAATGAGAATGCCTCAGTGAGTAAGCCATCCCCTGCAAGAAGTGCCACTGCCTCACCAAATACCTTATGGCTTGTGGGTTTCCCTCTTCTCAAATCATCATTGTCCATGGAGGGCAGATCATCGTGAATGAGTGAATATGTATGAATCATCTCAAGTGCACAGGCAACCGGAAGAACATCATTCTGAGAACCTCCAACCGCCTCTGCACCGGCAATACAAAGGATTGGCCTGAGCCTCTTTCCTCCAGCAAAAAGGCTATATCTCATTGCCTTAAATAGATCATCTGCCGGCTCTATCGTCCCTGGGAAAAAGCTATCCAGTGCCTTATCCACCACCCTTCTTTTCTCTTCTAAATAGGCTTTGAAATCCATCCTTTGACTACTCTTCCTCTTTCCCATTATCCTCAGGCTCAAAAGGCTTTTCCACATATCTGCCTTCGCTATCTTTAATCAGTATATTTACTTTCTGCTCTGCCTCATCCAGCTTCTTTGAGCAGAATCTCACAAGACGCATTCCTTCTTCAAATATTTCAAGTGATTTTTCAAGGGGCAGGTCTCCTGTCTCCAGGTCAGACACTATCTTCTCAAGCCTCTTCATTGCATCTTCAAAGCTTTTTTCCTCCATTTTTCCTCCTGACTATTTTAGCATCCCTGTCAGTTTAATAAATAGCAGAGGATCCACCCTGGAGCCATTCACCCTTATACCAAAATGAAGGTGTGGTCCTGTGGCCCTGCCTGTGGAACCCGAATATCCAATAATTTCACCCTTCTTTACTCTCATCCCTTCATGAACAAGTATTTTACTCAGGTGAAAATACATACTATATACCCACATCCCATGATTAATAATAATGGACTTTCCTGAAAAGAAGAAATTTCCACACAAAACCACTTCTCCTGAATTTGAGGCCCGCACAGGTGTTCCCTCTGGTGCCCTGATGTCCACACCTGAGTGAGGGGAGCGGGGAAGTCCATTTATTATACTTCTTCTCCCGAACTGACCTATAATTTCTCCATTTATGGGTAGCTGAAATCCTTCATCCCACATGAGGGGAGATGGAGGTAACTGCCATATCTGATTAATTATCTTTGACTCCCTTTTAACACGCTCAAGGTCCTTCTTTGATAGTCGAACCATCCTATCAGGGAGTTTAAGCCTCCTCACACCATAGTCTTTTGCCACCACATTTATGGGTATGTTATTATCATTCCCGTCCAGTCTTATCTTTACAAAATACCTGCCTGGCTCTGTCATGAGGTCAGCGCTGACAAGGGAAAAACAACTCCCCCCTTTCCCTTCAGAAAGAGAAACCGGCAACTCCTTCCCCATCCACAGGACCTTTATCGAGCTATTCTTAATCCCAATTACCTTCAGGGTGATAATACCTCCCTGAGGTATCTCGTGGGATGATAACTTATAGGACACGGATGATGAAAGACAATCATCTCCTGGAAACACAAACAACCATAATCCAAATGATATGATAATTATAAATATAACTCCTCTATTCATCCTCAGTTCCTTTTGTATAACTTCTCTCCACTATACAGGATAGCTCCCCTTCATGGAGCAGGACTGATACCTCATCTCCCTGTCTGGTATTCACAGCACTTCTTAGGATTCTCCTTTCTGGCATCTTATATGTAATGCTATAGCCCCTTTTTAATACCTCTAAGGGATTTAACGCATTTATCTTACCCTTTATGTTTTCAAGGTGCATGGAATGGTATTTTAA
>JALVMZ010000220.1:0-11682 GCA_027032655.1 Desulfobacteraceae bacterium | reverse complement strand
TTGTTGAGCAATGTCCTCGTCTCTGATTCAACTCTGGATCTCAGATTATGAAGCTTAAAATGCATGATTCTAATAGCACTCATCCTGAGATCATCCAGCCTTAGCCACATATCTGATATATATCTTTTTGGATCCCTTATTCTTTTTGATATGTTCATTAATTTATCTTCCAGAGCACGAATCCTGTTTATTATGGAATTACACATCCTTGTATAAAATTCATCCAGCTTATTTACCAGGACTTCCTTTTCTTTTACCAGCATTTCAGCAGCAGCAGAAGGGGTTGGTGCCCTCAGGTCTGCAGCATAGTCAGAAATGGTCCAGTCTATCTCATGCCCCACTGCTGAAACCACAGGGACTTTTGACGCCCTAATTGCCCTTGCAAGATCTTCACTGTTGAAGGCCCATAAATCCTCAAGGGAGCCCCCGCCCCTTGTAAGCACCAATACATCCACGTTCAGATGCCTATTTACAGTGTCAATGGCCTGAACTATCTCTCCGGGGGCATCATCTCCCTGCACCTTTACGGGCACAATAGTAACTTCAATGTTTGCAAATCTCCTCTGGATTACCTTCAAAAAATCCCTTATGGCCGCACCTGTGGGAGAGGTTATAACTGCTACTCTCCGGGGTAAGGCAGGAATCGGCCTTTTCTTATCTGGATCAAAGAGCCCCTCCTCCATGAGCTTTCTCTTTAATTGCTCAAATGCAAGGGCAAGGGCACCCACACCAAGCGGTTCCAGATATTCCAGGATTATCTGATACTCCCCCCTTGGCTCATAAACTGTGAGTCTGCCCTGGGCTATCACCTTCATTCCATCTTCTGGCACAAATTTAAGTAATCTGATCTGTGGCCTGAACATAACAGCCCTTATCCTGGCCGATTCATCTTTAAGATTCATGTAATAGTGTCCTGAAATAGGAGACCTGAAATCAGATACCTCCCCTTCAACCCAGATTATTCCAAAATTGCCCTCAATCAGGTCCTTTATCTCACCTGTAAGGGCAGAAACTGTGTATATTTTCCTGCCAGATGATTCAACTGTGGGAAGTTCCATCTGTGCTTCTCCTTTCATCCATAAATAATACAATCTGGAAGAGAGTTTTTAAAGAGATAATAGGTATTAAAATCATTTTGATTTTTTTACTGAGTTATGCTTTAATTTTTTATTAACAGGTTCATATCTTTTTATTATGAGGGCTTTGTAAAATTATTAAATGCCTTTTGTCATCATTGGAGTGTTTAAAATACACCTGAAGTCTCTCCTTAGATGCATCAGGGAAGGGGCTATTGGAGTGTCAGTTAAGGAATTAATGTAGTTTTGTTTTCAGTTTTGTAAAAGTCTCATTTATGATAAATACAATGACAATAAAAAATATGATGCTTGATATGGAAAAATCGGTGAATAAAGAGGATAGCAAAAGTATAAAGAAGAGGCTTAAGGTCTTAACAGCCATCACCGAGATACATCAGAGTATAGGCGCTAACCTCGAACTTCAAAAGATTGCAGAGATTCTGGTAAAAAAATTGACTAAAATAATGAACTGTGATGGGTGTGCAATAATCCTCAAAGAAAATCATACAATAAAGGTTATTGCAGGATTTGGATTCGATGAAAATCCCCCAAAATTAACTCCTGATCCTGATTCTCCCATAATAAAGGATATAATTGAGAATAAGAGATCCCTTTTTATACAAAACAGGGAATCCACCCAAGCAGACGGATGTCTCCCTGTAACAGGCGATATTAAATCCTTAATCTGCACACCTGTAATTGTCAGGGGTGAGGTGAAGGGCATCATCCATATTGACTCCAAAAAGCCCAACGCATTCACAAAAAAGGATGTGGAATTTGTTGAAATCCTATCTTCACAGATATCCATTGCATTTGAAAGGGCGCTTTTATTTAAAAAAACAAAGGATTTGTCCATTATTGATCCCCTTACATCCTGCTATAATAGAAGAAAACTCATGGAAGACCTGGAACATGAGATTAACAGGTGCAAGAGATATGGGAGAAGGTTCTCCATCCTCATGATTGATATTGACTGGTTTAAAAACTACAATGACTTTCATGGACACTTAAAAGGAGATGAACTCCTTAAGATAATATCTTCTCTTTTAATCAGAAATGTAAGAGGGGCAGACAGTGTATATCGCTATGGTGGTGAGGAATTCTTAATTCTCCTGCCTGAGCTGGGAAAAAGGGATGCATTCATAGTGGGAGAGAAATTAAGAAAGATAATTGAAAATTGGACATTTGAAGGCGAATCCAGAAGTCAGCCCAATAAATCCATCACAATAAGCGTTGGCGTTGCAACATTCCCTGATGATGGCATTACAAAGGAGGGATTATTACAGGTCTGTGATTCGGCCCTTTACAGGGCAAAAGATACAGGCAAAAACAGGGTTATTGCCTTTGAAGCCAAATAGTAATAAAAGGTAACCCCCGGACGACGAAACAACCACTATAGTTCGGGGTTTCTATTTTCATGATGGTCATTGCTTATCAGTTTTGTGTTTCCAAGAAATCTAATTAACATAATATCACTGAATATTGAGCCAATGGTCTCAATTGCCTTCCTGAATGGGGTATTTCTTATATATGACCATCTTTCATCTCCTGATTCCCTCTCCTTCAGGCTCAGATTATAATACACAGGGGGTTTCCTTCCTTTCATGGAATGGACCCTGATCCAGGCATCTCCAAATGGAACAATATCAGTGATATAATCGAGAAATACCTGTGCGGTATCAAACACTTTGGTGGTAAGACATCTCCCCGCCTTAATGTTTCCTATTGTGGCATCAGGTATAACCTCAATGAGATTTAATACAGAAAATATCAGGTCCTCTCCCATATGAACCATGCTCTGGCCAATACCCTGAACTAAGTCACCAAATATGGCCTCTTTTATTTTTGAAAAAAAGAACTTCACTCGCCCAAAAAATCCCTTTGGCTCCGCTTCTCCATCAGGTCTCCATGCCCCAAAGGTGAGGGCACTACCAAGGTCCTTAAAAAAATCTCCGATGGCAGAAAAAAGGCCTCTCCTTTTGTGCTGTTTTATTGTCCCATCCCGCCCCCTGTAACACACTTTGGAA
Organism: Desulfobacteraceae bacterium; assembly: GCA_027032655.1. Classification (GTDB taxonomy): domain Bacteria; phylum Desulfobacterota; class DSM-4660; order Desulfatiglandales; family JALVMZ01; genus JALVMZ01. The sequence continues at coordinate 8,579 of JALVMZ010000220.1, read as the reverse complement.
CCAGTAAACATATCCATAAACAGATTTCTGATATTACTAAAGGCATCCTTTATATCTTTACCGACCCTGCTGATAAATGAATTATGCGTATAATCCCCCTCTTCAACTCTCATTTCATCAAGATAATAGTTATCTCCTCCTGGATTACTAAGAAGTTGATCATCCATATATTTCTCAATATCATTCATATCCCTTACATGCTCTTTTGAAACCTTAACCGCATTGCCACTGGATTTTTCATAGGCACTCATCGCCACATATACAGGATACGAATCTGAATAGACTTCATCGGGCAGGTTGTGGGGGAGCAGTGTAAATGAAGGATAATGAGTCTCATTTCCCCTGGAGACATCCTTCATCAAAACCCCTTTCAGCTCCGCCTTGAACTCACCTGATATGCCCCCTCTTTCAGATGAGACTCTATTCACTCTGCTTTGATTGACTGTGTGGGATACCTTTTCTATTTGCATAACATTATATTTAATTAAACATCTGAGATCAGAAAATAATTAAAGCAATTGATATGCCACTGACTGTCTTTAATTTTACAAGTAATCTCAGTGAGTTACAGTTTTCTCCGAAATTAAATAATGGAAATATTTTCCCTTTCCTGCAAAATTTTCCCAAATATAAAGGGGCACAATATATCTCCATCCTGCTCTTATCAGCAATTGCTGTCATGTTAATAAGAAAGGGAATCCTATCATTTATCGTCAACACCCTTCCCTGATAACAGAAGTATGGATGTTCAGGATAAAAAAGAAGATTTCCATTATTTGCTGATAAACTTTTCTGCTTCCTGTTGAAATGCCAACCTGCATCCCTGGGAACAGAAGTAATAAACCACTCCATTATATTCAACAGAACCTTCAGCCTCTGAAGGGTCAACCACCATATTGCATACAGGGTCTATAAATTGCGTTATCTTCTCTCTGCCCTTTTCAATAACCCTTGAAATAACAGGGGTCAGCCCTCCTTTTCGGGACATGATTTTCGATAGTCCCGAACTAAATATAAAACCAAAACCAAGCCCGGCAAAGGCAAACAATATCTCAGACCCTGTCTCGGAAAAAGGCATAGACTCATGTAGCAGTGCACCTATTACTGCTCCCATAAGAAATCCTATAAGCGGGATAAGATATAAGATAATAGCCCCTTTCATAAGGGTTCCTGATTGAAGTTCTAATGCAACCCTGTCAAATGGCTCGGCCCCTGCTCTGTTAATTGCCTTAACTATCATCTTTTTCTCTATTCCGGAATCAGCACAACAATGGGAGGCACCACAGCCCTCACATGCATCTGTTCTTTGAGTCAGGACATCTACCCAGCCATTACCTGTGACCCTTAATATAATTCCCTGCTCCTGGGTCATTTTGGCCCCCTTTAATTTTAAGTTTACTCCCTAATTAAACACCAATAACATTAATTCACTTCTTTCTTAAAATATTCATTAAATTTGCTCTCAAATATATTTAAAAGCAAAAAGCAGACCAATTATCCTATGACCATGTGAATACACGGGGTCTCTGGCTTTCAAGCATATCCTTATTTCCAGGAAATCCCCATAATCAGATTCCTGATTAGTTTTTAACCAGAAATGCCATCCATAAATGGATAGAATCTATCCATCTTTGTAAAAAATCTGCCTGATTAATTATCAAGTTTTAATCAGGTTGATTATATTTGAATTTTGTTCTATTAAATGGAGAGCTTATCAATTTTTAAAAGCTCTCTAAATTTAGAGATTCAAAAAACAAGGAGCATTCTTATGAATGAATTGGCACAGTTAAACGAAAAAGACCTGGATGATATAGAAAAAAGGGGAATATCTCAGGATGAGATACTGAGACAGATAAGGATTCTAAAAAAAGGTGCACCCTTTGCCAGATTGGTGCGACCATGCACAGTGGGGGATGGAATACGCAGAATTCCAGAAGAAGAGCACGAAAGATTATTTAAAATGTTTGAAGAGGCATCACTTAATGGAAGGACAATGAAGTTCGTGCCTGCATCAGGGGCTGCAACCCGTATGTTCAAGCTCCTTTATTCAATATATAACAACTACGACAACATAAAACCGGACACAGAAGAAGCAAAGGCGCTTGACAGACTGAAAAGGGAGCTTGGCAAATTCCCCTTCTATGATGAGCTAAGACAAAAGATTCAGTCAAAGGGTATAAACATTGATGATCTTATTTCAAAGGGAGACTTCAAAACCATTATCGATTTTATTTTAAATGAAAAGGGGCTTAATTTCGGCTCACTTCCAAAGGGCCTTATTCCATTTCATAGATATAAGGATGAAGTTAGAACACCTTTTGAAGAACACATGATTGAGGGAACTTACTATCTAAGGGACAGAAAAGGTCTTGTCCGAATCCATTTCACCGTATCTCCTGAGCACGAAGAAAGAATAAAAGAGCATATAATTTCAGCCCTGGATAGGTTCAGGATTGATAATACGGATTTTGAAATAGGCATATCCCTCCAGAGCCCTTCTACAGACACCATAGCACTTGACTCTGAGCAAAGACTCTTCAGATTGGATGATGGAAGCCTGCTTTTCCGACCAGGAGGTCATGGTGCACTCCTTGGCAATCTAAACTCCATTGATGGGGATATTGTATTTCTTAAAAACATAGATAATGTGGTTCCTGATAGATTGAAACAGGAAATTACTTACCATGAAAAACTGATTGGAGGGTATCTCATAGCAATACAGGAGAAGATATTTAATGAGATTGATAGGCTCAGTCACTCAAATTCTCCCTCAGACATAAAAAAAGGGATGGAATTTGTTCAGGATGAGCTACTTATCATCCCCCCAAAACAGATGCTGGATGCCAGTAATGATGAAAAGCACACCTTCTTAATAAACAAGCTGAAGCGTCCCATAAGGGTATGTGCCATGGTAAAGAATGAGGGAGAACCAGGTGGGGGACCATTCTGGGTGAAGGGAAATGATGGTGGAATCTCAATGCAGATAGTGGAATCCGCACAGGTGAATATGTCATCTCCTGAGCAGAAATCAATATGGGAATCATCAACCCATTTTAACCCCGTGGATATGGTCTGTGCCATAAGGGACAGAGAAGGAAATAAGTTTGACCTCATGAAATATCGTGATAATGATGCTGTATTCATTTCTGTAAAATCCAAGGAAGGGAGGGAATTAAAGGCACTGGAACACCCTGGGCTCTGGAATGGATCAATGGCGGATTGGACCACCCTGTTCGTTGAGGTCCCATCAATCACCTTTAATCCTGTAAAGACGGTATTTGACCTGTTGAGGCCAGCACATCAGAATTTCTAAATCCTCTTTAAGAGAGTTATCATCTATGGGCCATATTCAAATCATCAAACCATCTTGTAGGCAATATGAAAGCTTTGCAAATCTCTCAATATAATTATCATACAATGGTAGATGGTATGATTCATCAGCATAAGGATGATATAAAATAATCACCCATGGAGCATAGAAAAACAAAATATAATTTACAGCATCTCGGTTTAAATATGCTCAGGGGTGTGTGTATGGGCTCTGCGGATGTGATACCCGGTGTATCAGGTGGAACCATGGCACTCATCCTGGGGATTTATGAAAAGCTTGTTGTATCCATCCGCTCTTTTGATGTTCATTTCGTTAAACTCATTTTTAATTCCAGGATAAAGGAGGCCATTGAATATACCAATCTTATATTTTTACTCTCAGTGGGCACAGGCATACTTGCCGCGGTATTTTCTCTTGCACGGGTGATAGGCTGGATGCTTCAAAATATGCCCGAGCTCATCTGGTCCTTCTTCTTTGGCCTTGTGCTTGCATCTGCAATCAGCATTAGTGAAAATTTACACATAAAAAGACCGGGGGTGATAATCACCATGTTATTCGGTGTATCAATAGGATATTTCTTACTTGGTATAACACCAATGAACACACCCAATAGTCCTGTATTTCTTTTCATGTCAGGTGCAGTGGCCATTTGTGCCATGGTTCTTCCGGGAATATCAGGTGCCTTTATACTCGTTATCCTTGGTAAATATAAATATATCCTGAATGCGGTAAGTAATCTGGACATAATATCAATCCTGATCTTTGGCACAGGTGCAGGAGCTGGACTTTTAAGTTTTGTGCGATTGCTTGATTTTATACTCAAAAAATACAGGGAAATAACCATTTCATTTTTATGCGGACTAATGTTGGGGTCACTGAGAAAGATATGGCCATGGAAGAAGATGGTATCAGATGTTCAGGGAAGTCTAAATTATGGAGCTTATAAGAATATTATTCCTGATAATTTTGACTCCCATATGATTATAGCTATCTTGATGATGATTACTGGATTCTTTATTGTTATCATAATAAACAGGCTCTCAAAGGAAAAGGGCGGGGGATATGTTAAATGAAGAATCTGCTTATAACAGGTGGATGTGGATTTATTGGAACTAATTTTATAAGGTATCTCCTGAAAGATACCAGATTCAGGGGAAGAGTGATAAATGTGGATAAACTCACATATGCGGGGAATCCTGAAAACCTCCTTGATATAGAAAAGAGATTTAAGAAGAGATACAGATTTATCAGGGCAGACATATGCAATAGAAAGTTAATGGATTCCATTTTTAATGAATTTGAAATTGACTCTGTGTGTCATTTTGCTGCAGAAACCCATGTGGATAGATCCATTTATTCTTCCAGTTCCTTTATAAGGACAAATGTCATGGGAACCCATGTCCTGCTGGAATTAACAAGAAAATACAGTGATAGAATAGAATTATTCCATCACATAAGCACGGATGAGGTATATGGCTCACTTGGGGAGCAGGGCTCTTTCAGTGAGGCGTCTCCATACCGCCCCAATAATCCATACAGTGCCACAAAGGCAGCATCTGACCATCTGGTCCGGGCATACCACAGGACATACGGGATACCTGTTACCATCTCAAACTGCTCCAATAACTATGGGCCATACCAATTCCCTGAAAAATTCATTCCGCTTATGATTCTAAATGTCCTTGAAGAAAAGCCCCTGCCCATATATGGCGATGGTAAACATATAAGGGATTGGTTATATGTAACGGATCACTGTAGAGCCGTATGGAGTATAATGAATAGTGGAAGAATCGGTGAGACCTATACCATTGGAGGTGGAGCAGAGATACAGAATCTCACCTTAGCTGAAATGATATGCAATCTGGTGGACAGGATTAAAGGCAGGAAGAATAAGAGCAAACGCCTTATCACATTTGTTAAAGACAGACCGGGCCACGACCGAAGATACTCAATGGATTTTTCCAAGATAAGAAGAGAGCTTGGATGGAAGCCATCTGAAGATATAGAATCAGGACTGAATAAGACCATAAGATGGTATATGGAAAACATGGAATGGGTAAACAGGGTAAGAAAGGGGCAATACAGGAAATGGATAAGACTCCATTACAGTGAAAGGCTGAAACAGAGGGGATAAAAATGAAAGGGATAATACTTGCCGGGGGCTCTGGCACAAGGCTCTATCCAATTACAAGGGTTATCAGCAAACAATTAATGCCCATTTATGACAAGCCCATGATATATTATCCCCTGTCAGTGCTGATGCTATCCGGTATCAGGGACATACTCATAATATCCACACCACAGGATCTCCCCAGATTTAAAGAGCTACTTGGTGATGGCTCTCATCTTGGCCTCAGATTCTTTTACGAAGAGCAACCCAGACCAGAGGGAATCGCACAGGCATTCATAATAGGGAAGTCATTCATAGGCAAAGATAATGTTTCACTTGTGCTGGGGGACAATATATTTTACGGACATGGACTCCCTGATATACTGAGAAGATGCGCAGAATTGAAAGAGGGGGCAATAATCTTTGGTTATCCTGTAAAGAATCCACAGAGATACGGAGTGGTGGAAATTGACTCATCAGGCAGTCCTGTAAATATAGTTGAAAAACCATCAAAACCCATCTCTCCATTTGCGGTTACAGGCCTTTACTTTTATGATAACTCTGTGGTTGAGATCGCAGAATCACTCAAGCCATCTTCACGTGGAGAACTTGAGATAACTGATGTCAATCTTGAATATCTCAGAAGGGGAAAACTTAAGGTGGAGATACTGGGTAGAGGCTTTGCCTGGCTTGATACCGGAACACATGAATCACTTCAGAAGGCGGCCAGCTTTGTCCAGACCATACAGGAAAGACAGGGACTCAAGATATCATGTGTTGAAGAGATCGCATTCCGGATGGGTTATATAACCAGGGAGCAATTAAAGGAAATCGGTCTTTCCATGTCAGGCAATGAATATGGCAGATACCTCATTAATCTATCAGAAAGGAGTGATAAAGGTTTCCTGATATGAAGGTAACAAGGGCAAGGATTTCGGATATCCTGATTATTGAACCTGAGAGGTTCACTGATCAAAGGGGATTCTTTCTTGAAGCATACCATGCAGAAAGGTATAAGGCCAATGGTATAACGAGGGAGTTTGTCCAGGACAATCACTCCAGATCACAAAAGGGGGTCCTGCGGGGGCTTCACTTCCAGCATCCATGGGATCAGGGAAAGTTAATATATGTGCCACGGGGAAGGATATTTGATGTGGCAGTCGATATAAGAAGAGGTTCTCCGAGCTTTGGAAAGTGGGTTGGTGTTGAATTATCGGATCAGAATGGAAAACAGATATATATACCAGAAGGATTCGCTCACGGATTCTGTGTGCTCAGCGATGAGGCTGATGTTATTTACAAATGCACTGCCCTTTACAATCCTGAATACGAACATGGCGTGCTCTGGTGTGATCCTGATATAGGTATAAAATGGCCCATAAGTGAGCCCATTCTATCCGATAAAGACAAAAGGAATCCTATTTTAAGGGATATTCAGGCCTCCTATCTCCCTGTTTACATGAATAAAAATTAATTAAAGGGTAAAGAGATGATACCTCTCAGGGATACCATTGAATCCAGGAGATACCCTGTAATAAACACAGCCATTATTGGGATAAATGTGCTTGTTTATTTTATTGAACTATCCCAGGGATACGGGCTCAATAATTTCATCATCAAATACGGTCTTGTGCCTGCAAGATATACTGTATGGGAATATTCCAGGTATTTCTCTTTTAAAGAACAGGTCTTCTCTTTTATATCTTTTATGTTTGTTCACGGCGGTTTCTGGCATCTTCTGGGGAATATGTGGAGCCTGTATATATTCGGGGATAATGTGGAAGACAGGCTCGGTCATATAAGGTATCTTATATTCTATATCCTGTGTGGAATTGCATCAGGCATCACCCATCTTCTATTAAATTTTCACTCCACAGTCCCTACCATTGGTGCAAGCGGTGCAATTGCTGGCGTGATGGGGGCATACTTTGTCCTCTATCCGGGCTCCAGGATACTTACACTGATTCCCATTTTCTTCATCCCTTATCTGATTGAGATACCTGCATTTGTGTTCCTGGGTATATGGTTTATGTTTCAATTCCTGAGTGCAACTCTGACACATGGAATAGGAACAGGTGTTGCCTGGTGGGCACATGTGGGGGGATTTCTCTCAGGCATACTCCTGCTCAAGCTCCTTTTAAAATTCGAACTGGACATAATGCCGGAGAGGATAAAATCTGCCACCGTAAGAAAAAGGACACCACGACTCCATGTGCTCCATTCACGGATCCCCTCAGAGGAGCTCGATATCTACGGTGAGATACCCATTACTCCTCATGAGGCCGTATTTGGAACCAGCAAACTAATCAATGTGCCATGGGGATTGAAAAGCAGATTTTTCAGGGTCAGGATACCCCCCGGGATAGAGGATGGAACCACATTGAGACTGAAGGGACTTGGCAAAACCTCGCCAGATGGCACAAAAGGAGATCTTTACCTCAGGATAAGAATTTCCTCATAAATTAGTGATTCTTAGTAACGTTCAAGGGTGGTGTATTTGAGATGAAGCAGTTTTGCTCCAACATCCCTGAAAAAGACCTCCACCTTATCATCATTATACACTCTGGATATAACACCACTACCAAATGCAGGATGTCTGACCCTATCTCCTGGTGAAAGGGGAAGTTCGGGACTCTTTTCATAATTAACCTCTTCAACCTCTTCATAATCATCATGATCTCGATGGAAACCCTTTCCATACCTTACATAATCAACAATATCACTGCTTATACCCCTGATGAATGAACAGAGTCCATTGGAGGAATAAAAACTCTCTTCGTAAAACCTGCCAGCAACCTCATTTCCTGGATAGTAGATAAAGAGCAGCTCCTTGGCCCTTGTGGTTGCCACATACATAAGCCGTCTTTCCTCTTCCATATCCTCATCATCCCTGAATGCCCTTGATGAAGGGAAATAACCATCCACCGCCCATATGATAAAAACCACACGCCACTCAAGTCCCTTTGCTGAGTGAACCGTTGAAAGGGTAAGCACTTCATCCTTATCAGGTGAGACGATCTCAGAAGAAGAAGTGGGAGGCTCAAGCACAATATCATCAATAAAGTTCTTAAGAAGCTTATATCTTCCTGCCATTATGGTCAGTTGATCCAGATCCTTTTCTCTTTTTGGATAATCATC
>JALVMZ010000219.1 GCA_027032655.1 Desulfobacteraceae bacterium | reverse complement strand
GCGAATCCCACCTCTCCTCCACCAATGATTATCACCCGCTTCAGTTCCTCATGTTTGATATTGAGTATCTTAAATATCTCATGAAGTTCATTCTCTCTTGCAACCACATATATCAGGTCATTGCCCTGTATTGTATCCTGGCCATGGGGTATAAAGACCTGCTCTCCCCTTATTATGGTCCCCACCAGCAGTCTTCCCTGAAGATTTTGAAAGGACGAGAATTTTTTTCCAACGAATTCAGATTCTGGATCTATTGTAATTCCAATAAGCTTTACCTTGCCATTTACAAAATCGATGACATCTGATGCCCCTGGCACCATCATTAGATTCCTTATGGTTTCAACCATCACCATCTCAGGGTTTATTATCTGGTCTATACCGAGCAGATCCTTGTCTATGAGTCCTTCCTCTTTCAGGTATTCCTGATTCCTGAGTCTTGCCACCTTGATAGCTGTTGGATTCAGGTGCCTTGCCAGCATACACGCAATGAGATTGACTTCATCACTATCAGTGGCAGCAATTAGCATATCGGCTTCCATTAGACCCGAATCCCTCAGCATCTGCGGGCTGGTGCCTGACCCCAGCAGGGCCTGGACATCCAGATTTTCATTGATCCTGTTTATCTTCTCCTGATCTTTATCAATGAGGATGACATCATTGTTTTCCTCAGATAGCCTCTTTGCTATTTGATATCCCACTTCACCTGCTCCAACTATTATTATCTTCACGAGGCTACCTCCTTTCCGGGTTTCCTGTTTCGTTTAGAGATAGGGTATAAGGTAAAGGTATTGTAAGGGGGTTAAAAACCGAAAGTAAAGCAAAAAATATATGGTATTATTTGGTGGATAGTATAATCATTACCACACCACTGAACATGATAATTGCACCCGTTAATCTCTCCTTTATACTATACTCTTTGAAAAAAAGTGCACCAAATATAACTCCAAAAACAAGGCTGGTGCGTTTAACAGAGATCATATAGGCGGCCTTGATCAATGATATGGCGGTTGTATGACAGAAGATCATTCCAGCAAGTATTATTCCACTCAAAAATCCTGGTAAGGGTTTTTCCACAACAGCCCTTAAATCTGCGCCTGGAATAAAAGGGAAGATTGCAAACATACTTGCAGTAAGAATGAGGAAATATATCACCGAGAATGTCTGGGGATTTGAGTGGATTATGGCAAGTTTTCCAAGGGTGGCTGTTATGGAATATATGAATGATGTAAGGAGCATGAGATATGAGCCCTTTTCTTTAAAGATTGCTCTAAATGGTGCTATCCATTCAGATTTCAGGGCCTTTGAGAGATTAAGCACATAGGAGCCTATAACAATCAATGCAATACCAGAAATACCGGGATATGTGAGCCTTTCACCCAGAATCAGGAATCCTGTTAAAATCATAAAGGCAGGGGTAAATGCAAGAAAAGGGACAGTTAGTGATAGGGGGGATGATTTTATGGCCTTCATGTAGCTGAGAAGTGCTGTAATTTCAAGGGGGATGCCTATGGCTATACACTTCCAGAAGATTGGGTCAAGCCCCGGGATATGTATCATAAAAAAGGCAGCCGCAAGAAATGGAAATGCATACACAAGCCTTATGAGTCCCATATTGTAGGCAGAGAGGTGACTGAAAAATCGTTTACTTATAACATCATTTAAAGAAGTGGCAAGGGCAGCTAAAAG
>JALVMZ010000218.1 GCA_027032655.1 Desulfobacteraceae bacterium | reverse complement strand
GCAAAAAGAGAGATCGCAGATAAGGTTGGAACCATATCAGGCATATCCCTCATGTCCACTTCCACCCCTTTTAATTCGTTACCCTGAACCATTGCCCCGCATGAGGCCCTTTTTACCTTACAGCCCATGTTCTCAAGCACATCAAGGAACCTTATATCCCCCTGTCTGGTCTTAAAAGGGAAGATATTTTCTGTTATGATTTTAAGACCGGTTATTGCTGAAATGCCCCAGAAATATGAGGCAGAAGATACATCCCCTTCCACCTGAAAGTTGCATGTCCTGTATCGGATACCTGATTTAACCTTAAAATACCTGTAGCCATCCCTTATAACACTTACACCGAATTGATTCATCACATCAATGGTAATGTCAATATAGGGCCTTGATACAGGCTCATTCTGGAGTTCAATTTCAACATCTTTTTCAGCATACGGGGAGGATATGAGAATTGAGGATATGAACTGACTGCTGTGCCTGCCTTTGATGCTTATCCTCCCACCCTTTATGCCCCGGGAGTTCATAAATACCGGTGGAAAATCAGGCACCGCAATACATCTTGCATCCACACCCATCTGATTCAGTGCTGATACAAGCTCTCCAATGGGTCTTTCCCTCATTCTCTTTGAGCCAGTAATAATGAATTTGCCTCTGATAAGGGCAATGACCGATAAAAGGAGTCTTAATGAGGTCCCTGAATCACCCAGATAGATATATTCAATGCCTTTGATGCTGGGAAATTTTCCGCCTTTTCCATGTAATGTGATTCTATTATCCTCAACTGTTACCTCTTGAGTTAACATCCTGATACAGTTCATTGTATGGAGGGTATCCTCGCACAGGAGGAATCCGCTGAGGGTGCTCTGTCCCCGGGCCAGGGCCCCTGTTATCAGTGCCCTGTGTGTGATACTCTTGGAACCTGGAATCCTTATGGTTATATCACCATTTAAATCATCCATATTTAAAGCCCTGTTTTATTTGCTTTAGTGCGTAGTTCCTCATCTCTTCCGCTGGTGCCGGCTTACCTGTCCATATCAGGAACTGCTCCACTGCCTGGTTTATAAACATATGAATCCCGGATATGGTTGAACATCCATGCCTTCTGGCCTCTTTTAACAATAGGGTCTCAACGGGATTGTATATAATATCCATAACTACCATACCCTCTTTGAGTATCTTAAAGGGAACAGGAGATTTATCAGCATGGGGATACATTCCAACAGGGGTTGCCTGAATTAATATATCAATGGGTATATCTACTGCTCTTCCGATATCCACAAATTCTGCACCAAGTCTGTTCGCAAGCTCCTCTCCCCGCTTTTTTGTCCTGTTTGTGATATAAAGTTCGGCCCCCTTCTCTTTTAAGCCATATCCCAGTGCCATTGCTGAACCACCCGCCCCAATTATCAAACACCTCTTACCTCTTATGGTGGTTATCTCCTCAAGTGCCCTTATACCACCGGTTGAATCAGTATTGTAACCAGTCAATCTGCCATGCTTATTCAAAATCGTATTTACAGCCCCGATCCTTCCGGCATTTTCATCTATATCATCCAGAAGCTCAAGCACACCCGTTTTATAGGGGATGGTAACACTAAGTCCCTTGATGTTCAGGGCCCTTACACCATAAATTGCCCCTGTCAGATCCTCTGTTTCGAATGGAATATAAATCGCATTTATTCCAAATAATTCAAATGCCAGGTTGTGGATAACAGGACTCAGGGAATGGGATAGTGGATGACCGATTATTCCATAAATCTCTGTATCGGGTTTGACTCTTAACATAATATAAGGCTCCATATTCTTCTCATATCTTCTGCAGGAATCTGACCATCTGCTGATTCCTCACCCCAGCGAAGGGAACAGAATGTTATCACTGAACCCAGAAATCTTCCCAGAACCCTGCTCAGAAGCCCTTTCTCTCCCATAGAAAAACTTATTATGTTGATATCTCTTTCCTTTGCTCTTCTTAATAATTCAAAGATAATGAGATTGTCCTTTATTGTGTTCGCCTTTGTAACTATCTTCACGATATCTGCACCACTGGATGTCATTCTGTTCATCAGGGTTTCAAGTTCATCTGCAGAGGGTGTGCCATGCATTATATGTTTTGAGAGCACAATCTTTGAATCCCTTATATTCCGAATGAGTTCTGATCTGATCTCAAGGGGTAAAGACCACTCTATATCAATAAGATTGGAGCCGAGCGATTCGGCCTTACGAAGTAGATGAAGGATACGACCGTAATCAGGGTTTCCGGCTCCCCCTTCCTTTTTTGTGCGAAAGGTAATTAAAGTGGGCTTTGAACATGCATCAATCATTCTTTCAAGGGATATCTCATCCATCATATCAAGCCTTAATTCCAGAATATCAGCGGTTTTTTCTGCATTCCCTATCCTGACAATTGCACCATCCGTATCCCTTGAAATAATGGACACACATATTATACCATCATATCTGTCCATAAATTATATTTCTCCTTATCCTGTTTATAAAATTCCCCATCTCTTCATGATCCTTTTCTCTTATTATGTGAATCAGGTATGAGAGTTTTCCTGATATCTCTTCCACATGCCTTAAGGTATGGGGGTTGAACAGGATCTCTGTTAATAATTTATCATCCTCTGATAGGAGTCTCTTTGCTATCTCCATGTGTCTTCTGAAGGTGGTCCCGGGGGCCTTCTGTTGCTTCAGGCAGGCAGAAAATACCATTGTCGATATAAACGGCATGGAAAGGCAGTAGGCAATTGTTCTGTCATGTTCATCAAATGTGAATTCATGAATGTTTATTCCAAAGGAATGGTATAAATCGTAGAAAAACCCTTTTCCTTCCTCATCTGATTCACTCATTATTATGGCATTTTCTCCTTCAAGGTTATTAAAATCAGAAAATGTGGGACCAAACATGGGATGTGTTGATACGAATCTTCTACCGGTGTTTTTATAAAATTCCTCCATGCCTGTTTTAACTGAGGTTATATCGGATATGATGCACTTATGGGAGAGGTATTGCAGAACTTCATTAAATACGCTTATTGTATTCTGGATATTTACAGCGTTTATTAAAATCTCAGGTTCAAATTCAGAACACTCTGATATGGATTCCATCTTTATAACACCATTAATATGACCCATCTTAGCTTTATCTATGTCATGGATTGCCACTTCGTGCTGGTATTTTAACACCTCTCCGAACCACCTTCCCATCTTCCCTGCTCCCACTATCATGATTCTCATAAATACCTCCCTTCAGATCCTATCTATTTGAGCGTGAAACCACAGCAAACACTGTGGCATTGTCAGAACAATCCTCTATGGATTCTTTCAGAACCTTAAGGCCATAAAACCTGGAGCATAAAATACTTGCAATTGCTGCTGTATGTGGCATGCGTCTTTCTGCCAGCAACCTTGCTGAACCTGCTGTATCCCAGAACCTAACAGTAAAGAATCCTTTTCTTTTGATAAATTGCTGGCACTGATATAGTGCATGGGGATGTGATATCACCCTCCTGATCTCAGTTAACTTTGAATCATGCAAACCCAGCAAACAGTGATGCACTGGAATCTGGAATTCATCCTGCACCTGAAGTTCGTTATCCATTATAAGTTCTGATGTCTCATTAATTGAACCAGAACTGCTATTTTTAACTGGCAGAATACAATAGTCAAATATTCCGGATTTAAGTCCTTCTTTTAAATCTTTTATACTTCTGGAAGGAACCGGCATTACATCCTTCCTCCACTTATGTATGGCTATTTCAGAGTATGCTCCATGCTCTCCATAAAAACCTACTATGGGCATCCCGGTTTCCTGGATCTTTTTGCTCTCTGAAATTATTATCCTGATTAATTTATATATAAAATCCGTCCTGATTGGTCCTGCTTTCATGGATAAAAGCCTTTTTATAACCTCATGTTCTCTTTTGGAGTCCTCAACCACTGATTTGAGCCTTCCAATCAGAAGGGCTCTTTCCAATCTTTCCTGAATGAGCCATAATATCCCGGAATCAATCATATCTATATCATGTCTTAACCTATTAACATCCATGTTATCCCTTTTCATGTAATCTTATTTACAATATTCTTCATATCTTTTATTGGAATCTTAACAATAACAGGTTTTCCAATCTCTTTTAGAGCAATAAAATTCACAATATCCTTATTCCTTTTTTTGTCTTTTAAAATGGTATTGAACAGTTTAAGGGGATGGATATTCATGAGAGGATCGGGATTATATTTATTTATGACAGAGAGTATCTGTCTCATGGTATCCCTTTTCAGTATCCCCAATTCATGGGAGACCTGAAGGGCAATTTTCATTCCAAGACAGACTGCTTTTCCATGGGAAATGCCCGTTTCCCTTTCAATGGCATGTCCAAAGGTATGACCAAAATTCAATTTTCTTCTCTCATCTGATTCAAATTCGTCTTTTTCCACGATCCCCTTTTTTACCATTATGGACTCATAGATTATTCTGAATAGGCTCTCTCTTTCTCTCCTCATAATTGCTTCTTTATGTTTATCAAGATATGAAAAACATGGTGGAGAACCGATTACTGCATGCTTTATCACCTCTCCCATACCGGAGAGGAATTCCTCTTCACTTAAAGAGCTGAGCACATCAAGATCGCATAAAATGAATTCAGGCTGGTTTATAGTGCCAATGATATTCTTATAGCCATTTAAGTTTACACCGTTTTTCCCACCAATACTTGCATCTGCCTGGGATAGCAGTGTTGTTGGCACAAAACCAAAGGGGACTCCTCTCATATATGTGGATGCAACGAATCCTGCAATATCACATACAACCCCACCACCTGCTCCTACAAGCATGGAATTTCTGTCAAATCCTCTATCAAGCAGTTTTATGTATAATTCTTTTATTTCATCAAACTCTTTGCTCTTCTCAATGCCATCAATCTCGATTGTTTCCCATGACTGAAATATGTGTCCATAAAGTCTGCTCACCATTTTATCAATAATAATAACAGCATCTCTTCCATTTATGTATTTCCCCAGGTCAGTGATGCTTTCACCCAGCATGAGAACTGAAACTCTTTGTTTCCATCTCAATGTGATTGTCTTCATTTTTAATGCTCCTTAAATCAACTCCTCTGATTTTATTAATCATCTTCTTCATCAGCCTTATCTTATTCATCATCATTGAGAACATCTCTGGTGGCATTGCCTGGTCCCTGTCACAAAGGGCCTCGCAGGGTCTCCAGTGAACCTCCACCATTATGCCATCTGCGCCTGCTGCAAGGGATGCAAGGCTCATTGCCTCAATGAGACTTAACCTGCCTGTGCCATGGGATGGATCCACAATTATTGGAAGATGTGAGAGTTCCCTTATTGAAGGAATAATGCTGAGATCAAGTGTATTCCTTGTGTAGGTCTCAAATGTCCTTATACCCCTTTCACATAGAATAACATTGGGATTACCTTCGGAGAGGATGTATTCTGCACAATTGAGTAACTCATTCAGAGTGGATGTCATTCCCCTTTTAAGAAGGACAGGTTTTCCTGATCTTCCCACTTCTTTTAAAAGGGTAAAGTTCTGCATATTCCTTGCACCTATCTGAATCATATCCACATACTCTGTGACCCAGAACACATCCCTTGGGTCAAGAACCTCGGTTACAACAGGAAGCCCTGTCTCTTTACCCGCCTTTTTCAGGATCTTCAATCCCTTAAGGCCAAGTCCCTGAAAATCATATGGAGATGTCCTGGGTTTAAATGCACCTCCTCTCAGAATATCAGCCCCTGCCTCTTTTACTTTAATGGCTGTGCAGATCATCTGCTTTTCAGATTCAACACTGCATGGTCCTGCAATAATCACAAAGCCCTCTCCGACTCTGACAGATCCAATAGGCACAGTTGTTTTCCCGATATGGCCATCTTGAAGAGTGAGTTTGAGTTTTTCCATAACCATCTCTCCTGGAATGATTTAATTCAGAACAAGAAAAGGCCGTGGAGGTTTGATCCACCCACGGCCTTTTCCATGAATTGACAAACATCAGTCCATGGGTGGATCACCCCTTGTAAAAAACCAGTAGTAATAGGATACACGGTAAATCACTTCCATCATCTATACTCCTCTGGCAATTTAACACAATTCACTGCCTTTGCCCTGAGATAGTGGTCACAAATAACAATCCTTATCATGGCCTCAATAACAGGTATAATTCTCGGAATTGCACAGGTATCAAACCTTCCATTCAGGGCTATCTCCTCTTCCCTTCCTTCCCTGGTTATTGTCTTCTGTCTCTTTTTTATGGATGGAATGGGTTTAATGGCAGTGCGAACTATTATCTCATCTCCATTTGATATTCCACCCAGGATTCCACCAGCATTATTTGTGGCAAAACCTGAGGGTAGGATGGGGTCATTGTTTTCAGAACCCCTCATCTGAGCGGCCTTAAAACCTGCTCCGATCTCCACACCTTTAACAGCTCCTATGGACATGACTGCCTTTGAAATATCTGCATCCAGTTTATCAAATACGGGCTCACCCAGTCCTGGAGGACATCCATTTATATGTGTTTCAACCACGCCACCCAAGGAGTCCCCATCTGCACGGGCATCTCTTATCTGCCTTTCCAGTTCTCTGAAATTATCAGGGTCCGGGAAATTAAATGGATTGTTCCTGGCAAATTCAGAATCAATCCTCTCCGCAGTTATATTTCCAATGGAAAGGGTATAGGAGTGTATATTTATGCCTGCTGGAGCAAGAAGTTTCTGGGCAATCACACCTGCTGCAACCCTTGCAACCGTCTCCCTTGCAGAATATCTCCCTCCGCCCCTGAAATCATAATGTCCGTATTTTTTAAAATATGTATAATCACCGTGCCCGGGTCGAAAAACCCTTTGAAGAATCTCATATGAACCGCTCTTTACATCCTGATTATTGATAAAGAGGAGAATCGGAGCACCTGTTGTCATCCCCTTGAAAACTCCTGATAGAATTTTAACATTATCCCTTTCCATGCGAGATGTGGTTCCGGGGATCATACTTGATGGCCTTCTCTTTGACATATACTCTTGAAAATCTTCTGGATTAATTGATATGCCTGGAGGACATCCATCTATAACAACACCAATACCGGGGCCATGGGATTCCCCGAATGTTGTTATCCTGAATATATTTCCAAATGTATTACCCCCCATATATTGCTCTCCGGTCAATACCCTGATATATGGTTATAATAGAATCTGCCACTTCCTCTGGTGACATATTGTCTGTATTAATGGTGAAATGGCTTGCTTTTTGATAATAGGGCTCTCTTTCCATTAAAACAGAATCAACTTCATACAATGGATCTGAATTGGTTATAGATGGCAATATCTTGCCTGACATAATATCCTTTTTTAGTCTCTTTTTTATTGTCACAGGAGATGCCTTGAGCCATATCATTATTGAATTCTTGGCAAGATTTCTTGCATTTTCAGGGTTGACCACCATGCCCCCGCCTGTTGATATAACCAGATTGGACTTTCTGGACAGGAGCTCACATACAACAGCCTCCATGTGTCGAAAATAGGTCCATCCATAACTCTCCACTATCTGCCACACAGGCATTCCACAAATATCTTCAATTATACTGTCTGTATCCATAAATAGCATATTAAGTTTTTTTGCAAGTATCCTGCCTGCTGTGGTCTTGCCTGTTCCCCTGAAACCTATGAGAGCTATATTTTTCATCTGTATCCTGCCAAAATAAAAAGGCCGTGAGCTTAATTCCTTTGCCCACGGCCTTTATTATAAAATGTTTAAGTTTAATCAATCCGTGGGCAGACCATTCCACCAGAAGTAAAAATAATTGGTCTGCCAGAACTGATTAAACCTTCTTTCCATAGTAAAGACTTGGGTATCAATATTTTATAAAAATGTCAAGAAAAATCTTGACATGTTTTCATGGTTTTTCTATCTATGTTCTCATGCATGATTTAAAAGAGATCAGATACGAACTTAACTGGTGGTGGCACAATTCCATAAGGGGAGCTGTGCCCTTGTAATATTTTATTTGTGATCTAAACCGTGGGCCTGCTCCCTGAAAGGCCCACGGTTTTTTTATTTAAAGGGCCGTGGGCTTAGAAGCTCATGGCCCTTTTATTTTATAATAAAAGGAAAAACAAATCAAAAATGGAACTGAGAAATATATCATTTAATGTTAACTCCCGTGTTTTTAAGGGAGAATGGAAGGACCCTCTGGATGTCTATTCACCCCTGAGCGAAAAGGTATGCTCCTATCTTCTTGAATTTACTCATGAGAAGACCAAAGAGTCTGAAATCAGTATTATTGGATATGATCCATGTATCACACTCTTATTCAGGGAAAAGGAGGTAACTCTAATAAAAGGTGAGGATTCCATAATAATAAGAAAACATGCAGTTTCATTCCTTAAAGATCTTTTATCAGGCATTAAACTGGAAGGAGATACAGATTTACTGCCATTTACTGGAGGACTGGTTGGGTTTTTTGGATATGAATTCGTAAAAAATATTGAAGATATCTCCATCCCATCATGCGATTCAATGGATATACCAGATGCAATTCTTACCATCTCAAAGAGATATATAGTGTTTGATCATAAGAGAAAAAACATCACTGCCCTGGCAATATCAACCAATGATAAAGATATCTCCCATCAGTCATTTAAGGCCTCAGAGTTATTTCATGGTATAGAGAAGATAATAATCAATTCCAATAACAGGCCATGGTCAAAAGATAAAATCAGATTAAAGGATTTAAGAACAGATCTATCCAAAGAAGATTTTAAAGCCATTGTTCGAAGAGCAAAAGCATATATTAAATCAGGAGAGGCAATTCAGGTGGTGCTTTCAAATCGGTTTTCATGGTCATTTACAGGCAATCTCCTTCAGATTTACAGGAACATAAGAAAAATAAATCCCTCACCCTACATGTTCTATATGAACTTCGGCTATATAAAATTAGCGGGGGCATCACCAGAGAAACTTGTAAGCCTTAAATCAAGAGTGGCAGAGCTCTGCCCCATAGCAGGCACAAGACCAAGGGGTAAAAATATCCACGAAGACATGCGACTTGAGCAGGAACTGATCCATGACCCAAAGGAGAGGGCAGAACATATAATGCTTGTGGATCTGGGAAGAAATGATCTGGGCAGAATATCCATTCCCGGGTCAGTGAGGGTATCTGAATTTATGGAGATTTATAGATTCTCCCATGTGATGCACATTGTATCCCGGATAGAAGCAATACTGAGAGAGGATAAAGACTCAATTGATCTTATCTGTGCCACATTCCCTGCCGGCACAGTAACAGGGGCACCCAAGATAAGGGCAATGGAGATAATAGGTGAACTGGAGGGCACATTTCGGGGACCATATGCGGGGGCTGTTGGATATATATCCTTTGATGGATCCATGAATTTCTGTATCACAATAAGAAGTCTTTATGTTGCAGGGGATAGGTTGTTCCTGCAGGCAGGTGCGGGTATTGTTTTTGATTCAATCCCGGAAAAGGAGCATCAGGAGATACTAAACAAAGCAAATGCAATATTTCAGGCAGTGGGAAGTGAGATAATAACATGATACTTGTCATAGATAATTATGACTCCTTTACATACAACCTGGTTCATATGATAGCGGGCCTGGGGGAAAAGGTTATTGTGAAAAGAAACGATGCCATTGATTTAAAGGAAATAGGACTGCTTTCTCCTTCTGGCATTGTGATCTCTCCTGGACCAGGGGGGCCTGATTCAGCAAGTATATCCATTGATGCAATCAAACACTTTGGAAACTTCATCCCTGTTCTGGGAGTCTGTCTTGGCCATCAGGCAATAGGTGCTGCCTTTGGTGCCAGAATCTGCCAGGCCAAATCCATAATGCATGGCAAGACATCCCTTATCTATCATGATGGAAAGAATATATACAACAATATCAAGAATCCTTTTATTGCAACCAGATACCACTCTCTGGTGATTGAAAGGGATTCCCTGCCGGAGTGTTTAAAGGTGAGTGCATATACAGAAGATGGTGAAATAATGGGCATACGACATATTTCCTGGCCCACTGAAGGGATACAGTTTCATCCTGAGTCCATACTGACCGGTGCTGGATTTAATATTATCAGGAATTTCTTAAATATTGTCAGAAGAGAGCAAAAGAGAAGGAGACCTATCCATGAATCCAATTATCCAGAAGATAATCTCAGAAAAACATAAGGAGATTGAGAAACTAAAAGGTAAGGGAGCAAAATTTCACCCCATTTCAAAACATGCACTCCGAAGTTTTAAAAGGGCAATTAAAAGATCAGATGCCCTGAAGCTTATCGGAGAGATAAAGTTCTCATCCCCGTCAGAGGGGAGGATAAGGGATATGGAAGATGTCCTTCATCTGGCAAAGGCATATGAAGAGGAAGGGGCGTCTGCCATATCAGTTATAACAGAGAGACATTTTTTTGGAGGAAGCATGGATTTTTTAAAAAATATAAAACAGGGAACAGGTATTCCATTACTGAGGAAGGATTTCATAATCGATCCCATTCAGATACAGGAATCAGTGGATGCAGGTGCAGACGCAGTGCTTTTGATCTCAAGAATACTTGAGAAAAAACAGTTAAGGGAACTGATTAAGATTTCAGATGATATGGGAATATCAGCCCTTACAGAGGTTCATGATGAGCATGACATCGCCAAGGCAATTGAATGTGGGGCAGATATTATCGGGATAAATAATCGTGATCTGGAAACCTTTAATGTGGATATAATGAACACTATAAGACTCCTACCCCTTATCCCTGATAATTGTTTAACAGTAAGTGAAAGCGGGATTAAGGGAAAACAGGATGTCCATATGCTAAAGTCTCAAAGAGTGGATGCCATGCTGGTTGGAACATCAATAATGAAGAGCAGGGATATCAGGAAAAAGATAAGGGAGTTGATAAGTGCTGGAACATAGGAGGATACTGGTAAAGGTATGTGGAATAACCAATCTTCGTGATGCCATTAATGCGGCCAGGGCAGGGGCTGATGCCATTGGTTTCATTTTTGCAGAGAGTCCCAGAAAAATGAGCCCTGAGATGGCCAGAAGGATTATCAGGATTCTTCCACCTTTTATAACCACAGTGGGGGTTTTTGTTAATGCAGGGTGGAGGGAGATAAAGAACATAATGGAATATTGCGGACTTGATATGATTCAACTGCATGGAGATGAATCACCATCACTATGTGAAATGCTCATGCCCAGGACATTAAAGGCAATAAGGGTTAAAGACCGATCAAGCCTTGAGATAATAAAGGATTATAAAAACAGGGTCAGGGCAATCCTGCTTGACAGTTTCAGTGAAAAGGCAATGGGTGGAACTGGAGTTACCTTCAACTGGGAACTGGGGAAAAAGGCAATGGCCCATTCCATCCCGGTGATACTTTCAGGGGGGTTAAATCCTCAAAACATATCTGATGCAATAACCATGTTAAGACCTGCAGGTGTTGATGTAAATACAGGAGTGGAAATAAGACCCGGGGTAAAATCCTTCAACCTTATGAAGGAATTTATTCTGAACATAAGAGGAGCGAAACTATAAGAGGTGAAGCATATGAAAAAGGGATATTATGGAAGATTTGGAGGGAGATTTGCCCCCGAAGTCCTCATGGAGACCCTGAGACTGCTGGAAGATGCGTTTGAAGATATTAAAGAAGACCCTTTGTTCTGGGATGAATTCCGTGGGGTGTTGTATTCATACTCTTCACGACCCACCCCACTTACATTTGCTGAAAATCTAACAAGGCATCTCGGTGGTGCAAAGATTTACATCAAAAGAGAGGACCTGAATCACACGGGAGCACATAAGATAAATAATGTGATGGGTCAGGGGCTGTTAACAAAGAGGATGGGAAAGGACAGGGTTGTTGCGGAGACGGGTGCAGGCCAGCATGGGGTTGCAACAGCCACCATGGCAGCAAAGATGGGATTTCGGTGCACAATATATATGGGAGAGATAGATGTAAGAAGACAGAGGCCCAATGTATTCTGGATGGAACAGCTGGGTGCAGAAGTGGTTCCAATAAGAGATGGAACTCGTCTTCTCAAGGATGCAATAAACGAGGCATTCAGGGATTGGGTTACCAATATGGATAATACCCATTATGTCCTGGGAACCGCATGCGGACCACATCCATACCCTGAGATGGTCTCTTTTTTCCAATCCATAATAGGTGAAGAGGCAAAAGAGCAGATACTCAAAATTGAGGGAAAACTTCCAGACAGGATATATGCCTGTGTGGGGGGTGGATCAAATGCCCTTGGTATATTTAATGCTTTCATGAACGACCCCGTTGAATTAATAGGAGTTGAAGCAGGAGGAAAGGGCCTTGATACAGAAGAGCATGCCTCAAGACTGATTTCAGGGGATGGCTCCCCAGGAGTGGCCCATGGATATATCAGCTATTTCCTGCAGACACCGGATGGACAGATGAAAAATACCCACAGTATTGCAGCAGGACTTGATTATGTGGGTGTATCTCCCATAATTGCCCACTTAAAAGAGCAAAACCGGATAAGGGTTGAGGTAATTACAGACAGGGAGGCCGTGGATGCCCTGAGATTAACAATAAAGATGGAAGGACTTGTGCCAGCCCTTGAATCTGCCCATGCACTTGCACAGGCATATAAAGAGGCTCCTTCCATGCCAGAGGATAGTTCAGTAATAGTAAATCTCTCAGGAAGGGGGGATAAGGATATCTTTTCCATTGCAGAGGCAATGGATGACCCTGGATGGAAACAGTATATTATATCAAAGGCAGGTGAATATGAATCTCACATATTACATTAGAGAAAGGCTAAAGGGAAAAGAGATACTACTGATGACACATATAGTTATAGGTTATCCTGATCTTGAGATATCTAAAATGATAGTTGATGCCATGGTAAGGGCAGGAGTGGATATAATTGAGCTTCAGATACCATTTACAGAGCCAATAGCAGACGGGCCCGTGATATTAAAGGCAAATCACATGGCCCTTAAAAATGGCACCACGGTTGAAGACTCAATTACCTTTGCAGGGGAGATGGCAAAATCTCACCCCATTCCATTTGTAGTTATGAGCTACTATAACACTGTCTTTAAATATGGATTAAAAAGATTCTCAAATAAGCTCTATGAAAACAATATTAAAGGTGCCATAATAGCAGATCTCCCGCCAGAAGAGGCCAGGGAGTATTTACAATATATGAGGATGAATAATCTGTGCACCATTTTCCTGTTTTCTCCCACAACATCAACTCCCCGGATGAAATTTATAGCTTCCCATTCCACCGGTTTTATCTACTGTGTGGCAAGAAAGGGGGTAACAGGGAAGAGGACCTGTTTTTCCCTGAGCTTTAATGAATATATAAAAAGATGCAGAATGGCAACAGAGCTCCCCCTTGCGGTTGGATTTGGAATTCAGGGAAAGGAAGACATAGAGTTTCTTAAACAGAGGGCAGAGGTAGCTGTGATAGGCACAAGGCTCATAAGAATAATGGATGAGAACATGGATGGCATAACTGGTATTACAGAATTTATTGAATCACTCAGAGAATAATCTGGCTTTTGCATATTGACAAATGAAAAATCGTGATTATAGAAATATTTTGGCATTACAGTTATGAAAAAATATTGTTAACTCTTCCATATCATACCAATTTTCTTCAATTTATCATAAGTATCTATAGTAGTTAAAGATTTTTGCAAAATATTTAATAACCATTCGTCATCCCGAGGGTGTCTGAATGTTTTTGTTCTTGATCTTTTTTATAGGTTAAAAATTCTAATAGAAAGGAGTGGCTTATGGAAAAGATCAGGACAGCTATTGCAGGACTTGGCAATTGTGCCAGTTCATTAATTCAGGGTATCCATTATTATCGGGACAAGAATCCCGAAGATGCCATTGGCCTCATGCACTGGGAAATAGGGGGCTTTAAACCCTCTGATATTGAGGTGGTGGCCGCATTTGACATTGACAAGAGAAAGGTAGGAAAGGATGTAAATGAGGCGATCTTTTCTCTTCCCAACTGCACCACTGTATTCTGCGATAATCTGCCTCCATCTGGTGTTAAGGTTCATATGGGAAGGATCCTGGATGGTATCTCAGATCACATGAGGGACTATGATGAAAAATATACCTTTGTGCCTGCAGATGTCCCTGAACCCACAAAAGAGGATGTTGTCAGAATCTTAAAGGAATCAGGGGCAGAGATACTTTTAAATTATATGCCGGTTGGCTCAGAGGAGGCCACCCGATTCTATGCAGAGTGTGCGCTTCAGGCAGGTGTTGCTTTTATAAACAATATGCCTGTATTTATTGCAAGCAACCCATTCTGGGCAAGGAGGTTCAAAGAGAAGAATATTCCTCTGATAGGGGATGATATCAAATCTCAATTGGGTGCAACCATCACCCACAGGGTCTTGACAGACCTGTTTAAGAAGCGTGGTGTAAAACTGGAGCGCACATATCAATTGAATACAGGTGGAAATACCGACTTCCTGAATATGTTAAACCGCCACAGACTCGCTTCCAAGAAAAAGTCCAAGACAGAGGCAGTCCAGTCTGTGACAGCCAAAAGGCTGGACAGTGAAAACATCCATATTGGTCCCAGTGACTATGTGCCATGGCAGAAGGACAACAAGGTATGCTTTATCAGAATGGAAGGTAAGCTATTTGGAGATGTGCCAATGAATCTGGAACTGAGGCTCTCTGTAGAGGACTCACCAAATTCTGCAGGAGTTGCAATTGATGCAATCAGATGTGCAAAGCTTGCCCTTATGAGGGGTGAGGGTGGAGTTCTTAAAGGTCCGTCTGCCTATTTCTGTAAGCACCCCCCAAAGCAGTTTACAGATGATGAAGCATATAAGCTGGTTGAAAAATTTATATCAGAAGATGGATACGATGCTAAAGAAGTGTCTGATTATAGCAGCTGGCAGGGGAAGTAGGATAAGGGATAAGGCCCAATTAAAACCCCTTGTGCCGGTCCTGGGAATCCCTCTTATTGAGAGGGTGATTAACACCGTGCTTGAGGCCGGCATAAGGGATATCTATGTTGTAACAGGTTATCAAAGGAATAGATTGGAAAGATTCTTAAAAAGATTAAATAAAAAATATGGTATCAATATTTCAGCCATCCCAAACGAGGAATGGCACAGAGAAAACGGAATCTCTGTGCTCAAGGCTGAATCGTATATTAATGATAAATTCCTGCTCCTGATGGGCGATCACCTGGTGGATCCTGAGATAATCAGGGAAGCTGTAAAAAAAGAATTACCTGATGAATATGTTGCCCTGGGAATTGATAGAAATATCAACAATGGATATGTGAATCCAGAGGATGTTACAAAGGTATATAGCATTAATGACAGACTACTTAAGATAGGAAAGACTATCAGTTCATATAATGGTTACGATACAGGAATATTTATCTGTTCCCCAGTGATATTTGATGCAATCAAGGAGAGCATCAATAAAGGTGATTCTTCATTAACAGGTGGTATATCATGCCTTGCAGAAAAGGGAAAAGTGAGGGTATTTGAAATAGGCGAAAGATT
>JALVMZ010000217.1 GCA_027032655.1 Desulfobacteraceae bacterium | reverse complement strand
ATTGAATACTGCCTCTTTTATAGCAATTCTCCAGAGTGGAAACTCTTTAACTTTTGATCCCATTCTTCTAAAAGGAGACCCAAGAGTATCTATATTAAATTCCATATAACCATCTCTGATTCCTTTTCTTTGTGCAATAAAATGGCGTTGATTGAATTCAATAAACAGGTGTGGAACCTGGCTTCTAACATTTGAGAGGATGGAGAAAAGTTCCTTTTCCATACTATCATCTGAAAACACATATTTGAGTCTTCTCCATGCATGTTTCGCAGAATTAGGAACAGTAATTGATATATCATGAGCTTTCTCATTAATACTGAACGTTAGATGAAGATTACTTGTAAATCCTATAATTTCCACCGAAAATTGGACAGGAGATTAAGTTTGGTTTCCTTGAGGTGAAGAAATGAGTGGAGCAAGAATAAAACATAATGGGGGTATTTAAGACAAGGGTAGTTCTTGAAGCTATTAGGGGGAAAGGACATGGAAAAGGCAACTACTGGAGAAGCTCCCTTAGATAT
The DNA here is from genome assembly GCA_027032655.1 of Desulfobacteraceae bacterium. Classification (GTDB taxonomy): domain Bacteria; phylum Desulfobacterota; class DSM-4660; order Desulfatiglandales; family JALVMZ01; genus JALVMZ01. Next base: position 4,911 of record JALVMZ010000217.1, on the reverse strand, counting down.
CTGGTAGCTTTTTAATTCAGTTTTACAAAGGGGCCTATTAAAAAAATTGTTGACATAAATTGGGTTGTGAATATAATGTTAACATTATGAACAAAAATGGTAAAAATATTTCAGATAATTCTATCATCAATCAGGGAAGAAGGCTTGGCGAGTTGATGGAGGAGCTTGTTAAATGCTGTCAGGATAAAACAGTCATTCAATCTGAAAGATTTGGGCTTAATGTCTCAGAGCTAAAGACAATTATGCTTTTCAAAGATGAGAAATATCTGACGGTTAAAGGAATATCCCGGAGGCTTTCTGTTGCCAAGAGCAGGGTTACCAAGATACTGAATGGAATGATAAAAAAAGGTCTTTTGCAGAGAAGGTTTGACCCGGTGGATAAGAGGGTGAAGCTATTTAGTCTCACCCCGAAGGGAAGGAAGATTTTAAGAGATATTGATGGATTTACTTCAAATATAAATACAAGGATTCTTCTCAGGATGGACCCTGTTCAGAGAAAGGCACTTATTGGCGGGCTTACCATCCTGAGTTCATGTATTGAAGAGGTAAAAAATGAGATTTTAAAAAGTAAACAATGTTAACAAATTATGAACCTTAATTACCAAATTAATCTTAGGAGGTGTAAAAATGGAGCAAAATTTAGATAAGGAGATTGAAAAGAAGGTAAAGGAGATTCTGGACCAGGAATTAAACAGGAGAGTGGAAGAGATATTAAAGACGCAGGGTGATCAGGGGCGTGCAGCTATTATTGCATCCAAAGGCACACTTGATATGGCATATCCTGCATTGATACTTGGTAGTGCTGCAGCCGCAATGGACATAGAGACAGCCATATTCTTCACCTTTTATGGACTTGATATCCTGAATAAGAAGAAGAACAGGAATCTAAAGGTTGCACCTATTGGAAATCCAGCAATGCCTGTGCCTATGCCAAATATCCTGGGCATAATACCGGGGATGACTGCCATGGCGACCATGATGATGAACAAGTGGATGGGAAACCAGAATGTGCCCTCGATTCCTGAACTCCTTGATGTATGTAAAGAGAGTGGAGTGAAGCTGATTGCATGTCAGATGACAATGGATGTCATGGGGATAGATAAAGAAGACCTTATAGATGGTATTGATTTTGGTGGTGCTGCAACATTTCTTGAATGGGCTTCAAGGTCTAATATAACACTCTTTATATAAAACGGATTTTATTGGAATTTTTTTATAATAGCATTTTCGTCATTGTCTTTTTGATAGTGGAGGATGGCCTTCTGGTAGTCCTCCAGGGTATCTATATCCATTGGACTATATCGAAGTGATGGTTTAACGAGGCATACATATCCTTCATTATTTTCGAATATACTGCGAGCGCCTGTATCCCCGCTCAGGGATTGAATAAGGGGATAGAACCTGCTTGAAATGATAACTGGATGTGCCCTTCTCCCTGAGTGGGATATAGCCCCAAGGGGCAAGTTCGATTTGAGATAACCTTCTATCAGCTCATCTATTATAGATGAGCTAATACAGGGCATATCTCCCAGAATTACCATTATATGCATGAACTTATCTTTTAATAGTTCAAAGCCAAGTTTGAGAGATGAACTCATGCCCAGTTTATAATCCTTATTAATGGCTATTCTGAGTTTTTCGGGATAATTAGTTTTGATGTCTTCTAAGGTTTCTATGATTCTGTTTGCCCTGTGTCCAAGAACCAGAACAACCTCATCAAGTGATGAATCAAGGGCCTGTTTGAGCACCCATTTGATAAGAGTTGTCTCCCGATAAGGAAGAAGTAGTTTTTGTTCCCCCATCCTTCTGGATTCCCCTGCAGCAAGCACGACCCCACCAATCTTTTTAGTTTCAGCAATAGCCATCATAATGATTAAACCTGTTTATATCTTTCTCTTATATGAGTGTATTTCACAAGTGCCATTATTGCCCTTGCTGCCCTATGGGGGCCTGGAAGAACTGGTATCCCGCTTTGTTCCATTATATTTAGAAGTCCGTCATCCCTTGGTTGATATGAAAAACCAATTATGGGTTTTTTAACACTGTTAAAAATCTGATTCAGGGAATTTGAAAATGATTTTATCATCTCATGAGCCTGCTTCTCAATCTGCTCTTCATCTATTCCCATGGATTCAAGCGCCCTTGATATGGTCTTGGAAGGCATAAGAATATAAATGAGCAGGATATCAGTATTTTCGTCATTGATTAGGATTCCAGGAATGGTGCTGAAATAATCAAAGGGGTTTTTGGTAAAAGTAATATCAATGGGATTTTTGAGACTGCCTGTATGTGGTATTACCGAGGATAACTGCATCTCTGATTCCGGGGAGAGATAGGGAAGCCTGAGACCTGACCTTTCGCATGCATCAGCCGTTACTGCACCAGGCCCCCCTGAATGGGTCTGGATAATTACACGGTCTCCCCCGGGTAGCGGACATTTGCCAAGGACCCAGCAGAAATCAAACAGTTCTTCTATTGAATTGGCCCTGATTACGCCGGCCTGTCTGAAAACACCATCATACAGCTTATCAGGGCCAGCAAGTGCCCCCGTATGAGATAAAGAGGCCCGCTTTCCTGCCTCTGAACCTCCTGCATAAAAGGCAACAATTGGTTTGTGGGGAACAATCTTTCTTGCAAGTTCAATGAATTCTCTGCCTCTTCGGATTGTCTCTATATAAAGACCGATTACCTTTGTATTGGGGCAGTGGAACAGATAATCCATGCAATCCACTATATCAATATCAGCCTCATTGCCAACGCTTATTCCGGCACTGAAACCCAGTTGAAATTGAGACAGATAACTGGACATCTGAGTAATAAAGCTTCCACTCTGGGATGCCATTCCTATGAAACCAGGAGTTGCAGTGTATTCGATAAATGTGGTGTTTAATCTAAGATGCGGATTTACAATGCCAATGCAATTAGGACCAAGCATTCTTATTCCATATCTCCTTGATACCGAAATGAGCTCCTGCTCCAGTCTGTGCCCCTGTTCTCCTATCTCCTTGAAACCACCAGAGATGATAATAGCATGCCTTATTCCCTTTTTTCCACACTCCTCAAGCACAGAAGATACAATTTTAGTGGGAAGCACGATCACTGCAAGGTCAGGCACATCAGGGATCTCCATGACATTTTTATAGGCCTTCAGGCCCTGAACCATTTCTTCTCTGGGATGGATTGGATAGACTCTGCCCTCATAACCCAGGGACAGAATACTAACCATTTGAGATGTTCCCATGGCAGTAAATCTATTGGATGCACCAAAAAAGGCTATACTTTCTGGATTCAGGATATGGTAAAGAGGGCTCTCTTTTATATCTTTTATCATGCTGTATGACATGTGATCCATGCTCCTTTAAGATGAAATGAAAGCTAACCATAATGGGGATCAATGTCAACATCAAAGATTAATTGAATAAATAAGGACAAGGATGTATTCTTTAGAGCTATGGATCGCAGAAAGTTTTTAAAAAAGATTATCTTAAGGGTCTTATATTTTTCAGTGGGTATTATATTATCATATCCCATACTGCGATTTATAGGATACAGGAAGAAAATAAGAAGATTTGTGGTGGTTGACCCCCAGAACATTTCCAGTGGTGTGATATTTCAAAAAGGAGTATATCTGATAAAGGGTGATAAAGGCTTTTTTGCCCTCTCATCAAGTTGTCCTCATCTTGGATGCAAAATTAATTACAGAGATGATTCAGGATATTTTAAGTGCCCCTGTCATGGGAGTATGTTTGACAAAAATGGCAAATGGCTATCTGGTCCAGCAAAGAAAGATATGGTGCACTTACCTTATAAGATACTTAAGTCAGGGAAGATAAAGGTTACAGTGGTTCAAGAGGGGCCTGTATGAAGATAACAGATTTCATGCCAAGATTTGGGCTTGCATCAATGATAATATCTATTGGGAGTGGTCTGGTATTATTATTTCAGTACAGCCCCGTGGGGGATGTATTTGGAAGGATGGAGGAAATCACAACCCTTGTGCCATACGGGGGAGTGTTGAGGCAGGTTCATTATTTTTCAGCAGAGTTATTTGTTATTTCAATGACAATCCATGCAGCTGAGCATTTTGTCAAAAAGAGATACAGACTTTATGAAGCATCTGAGTGGTTCAGGCTTACATCATCCCTTTGTATCTGTTATTTTGTCCTTTTTACCGGGTTTATCCTGAAAGGCGACAAAGAAGGAATTTATGCAGGCTATATAATGCTCAATATTATGGAGAAAATTCCATTACTTCCAGAGGCCTTTACCGGCCTTTTTATACGAAGAGGTAGTGATTTTTTTCTGCTTCCTTATATTTATCACTGCATGATCCTTCCAGTTGCTGTTATTCTTCTTTTAACAAGACATATAAGGGAATGGCTCCCCAATAAAGGTATATTTATCCTATCAGTGACTTTAATACTGCTTCTATCAATGGTTATAAGACCGGGTATATCAATCCCCCCGGATGCTATGGTATCGCAGGTCCATGGGCCATGGTTTTTTCTTGGGATTCAGTTTCTATTAAGGTATCTCCCACCTCTTATTTCTGCTGTTGTGATTCCCGGTATATTTATAGGGCTGATTCTCATATTACCATTAGTGGATGTAAATAAAGGTGGAGTTATATATCATATGGTATGGATATTATTCGTGCTTTATATCTTTTTAACAATCTTAGGGAGATTTTTAAATCCTTGATATATTGCCTAAGATGCTTGGAGAGGTGGATAACATGACAGGATATCCAATAATACTTGCTCATGGTATATGCCCTTTTGATAAAATAATCCGTCCATTTGGAGTAAAAGACAATTCAGAAGACGATAGAAATCATTATTTCAGGGGCATAAGGAGTTATCTGATATCAAAAGGGTTTCAGGTGTTTCATTCAAGGGTAAGCTGGGGCGG
>JALVMZ010000216.1:2299-15627 GCA_027032655.1 Desulfobacteraceae bacterium | reverse complement strand
TAAAGGGTATCTGGAGTCCTTGATAAAGATGCGATTATGTCAGAGGGAGTCGAGTTCAACAGAGAATCAGAATATGCCTTTTATGAAGAAGGTAATGAGGAATATACTTCCTCTTAATCTTACAAAACTCCAGGATAATGTGGCACTCGAAGTTGCTGTTAGAGAGGAAGATTTTAAGACAATTCATGATGTTATACGGTTTATTCATGAGGCATCTGTGAGGGAGATGTTCCAATTGGGGGCAAAGGGAGATAGTGTAGTGGCCCATAGACTAACCGATGAGCGTATTCCCCTTGTTTTCTATATTATCGATATTGAAGGGGGGCTTTCACCAAAGGCGGTATTCAAAAGGAATGTGAGTATCTCAGAGATCCAGTCCAGGCCGTTCTTGAGTCTGTGGGAGGGTATGACACATGAAGGGGTTTCCTGGACAGGACCTGTCCAATTTGACCTTGGAGGATTTTTCTCTGTAATGTCCCGTTCTTTTGTTGAGGGAAATGTCTCGGAAAGGGGAGGCAAGGCATATGTTATTATTTCAAAAGATTATCTTAATTTTCATTGTCGCCTGGCATATCACTTTACTGTGATTGACTCTATATGCGGGGAGGACTCTGACAGTAATTACATAACCTTTCGATTTGAAGGAGGTGGGGCAGGTGCTGATGGTAGAATGAGGCGGATACTTCTTTTAAATGATATTCTGGAAGAACTCTATTTCAGGGTAGATATAAAAGGAGATTTTCTCACTGCAGTTTTCAGGGGTGGATCTTTACAGGATACAGATGAAAGATTGAATCAACTTGGAAGACTCATGGCCTTTACACGCCAGCTTGATATGACACTAACCGATGATGATACAAGACAGAGCTATGTTGAGGCATTTTTAAAAGGGGCCTATAATTATGTTAAAGAGGAAAAAGGAACTTAGCCAGGTATCAACATTACGGGGACAGGGGATTGACCTGCCACCCTCTCAGCCACACTTCCCACAAGTATCTTTTCAAGGGCGCTTTTGCCCTTTCTTCCCAGCACTATGAGATCACATTGATTTCTAACAGCAATATCGATTATCTTTTCAGAGGGGCTGCCTTCATCTATTATTACTTGAACAGGAATATTCTGCTTTTTGCCCTCAGATCGTATATCTTCCATAGCTTTTCGGGCATTTTCCTTTAATGCCTGTTTAAGTTTGCTTACTTTAAAGTATTCTATCATATCAGAGCCCATCGGGATAACATAAACCATAAGTAAGGAAGCCCCAACACTTTTTGCAACTCTGATGGCCTCCATGGCTGCCTCTTTGGATGCATCTGATCCATCAATACCGGTCAGTATCTTTTTAAATGGCATCTATGCCTCCTCGATTTAAAAATGTTCTCCATCGTTCCTTAAACAATTTCTGCGTATTTCTTAACAAGCCTCTGCTTTGCGAAATGAAATTTAAATGTCCAGAATATTATGAGCAGTGTAGCCACCGTTCCACTGCCGAACAGGAATATCCTGCTTATGAGTTCAAAATGCTCTGCTGATGTAGTTGAGAGAGTTATTATGTTCAGGTCTTTAAGATACTCAGGAACAGCAAAGCCACGGGATATACAGCACAGGAGGATAAGGATAGCAGTTACCATACGGATATAAAGCTCCTTTACAAGAGAGGTGCCTATTGCTCCAATATAGATTCCCAGAAGGGAGCCTGCATAAAGCAAAAGTGTAAGCCTGAGATCCACAAAACCACCAAGTGCGTAGTTAAAGGCTCCCCACGCTCCCATAAACATGGCAAGAAAGAGCTCTGTCCCTGCTGCTACTACTGTAGGGACACCGAACACATAGATCATAGCGGGAACCCCAATAAAACCTCCTACTCCTATAGTTCCTGCCATATATCCAACCGCAGTTCCAACCACAACAATTGTCCACAGGGATATCCTGGTTCCTGATACTGAAAAATTAATCATGGGTGGAATCTGAAGTCTGCTTGAAAGCTTAAGAAGTGCCCTTGATGGACCTGTAGCCCCCCTCAAGGTCTTAATAGCATCCTTTAACATGGAGCCCCCGATAAGTGTCAGAACAACAACAAAAAAGATACTAACATAGAGACTGGAACCTGCCTTACCCAGCTTGTGGAAGAAATAACCGTTTACCCAGACTGCCAGTTTTATCCCAATCAAGGCAGTTGCAAGTAAAAAGATCGCCAGTTTTTTATCCACATGCCCCATCTCTCCATGTTTTTTGGAGCCCATCATTGCCTTTCCAAACTTATGGGTAATATTGGCCCCCACGGCCATTACTCCAGGAACGCCAAGATTCATCATTCCAGGGGTCATCAGAAATGCCCCGCCAGAGCCAATAAATCCTGAAAGTGTCCCACCCATAAAACCCAGGAGCACGGTGAATACATAATTCCATGGTGAAGCACGGAGAATATCCGTTACAATCTTTAATTGTTCAGGTGATACATGTCCTGTTACTGCTGGAGCTGCCATTTCACATACCTCCGATTAAGTTAAAGATTAATGTTCTATACCTGCTGATTTCTCAAGCCCAAGGAGCTTTGGCAAGCCTTCCGTAAAACTACCGTAAATATAGGCATGAATAGGGACGGTAATCATTACTGCCAGAGCGCCAAGCACAGTTCCCTTCATATAAATAAGGTGATTTAGTTTGTCGATTTGAGGGAAGAACAGTAAATAGATACAGGCTGAGATCCCTCCAAAAATAAGTGTTCGAAGGAGAATTCTGGTTTTGGATTTCTTTTCTTCAGGCATTAGTGCACTAAATGGGACCACAGGGCATTTGTATCTGAGGGATATATCTTCTAATTCCTTTATCCCTTCAGAAGATAGGACATCAAGATCGAGTCTGTTGGCTACAATGAGATCCACGGGAGTTATTTTATTTAATGCATCAAAGAAATTTGAAGGTTGATATTCAATGATTTGAGAGTAAAACAATTCTTTTTCAGTATTGAGCTCTTTGGCATATCTACTGGCAATCTCTTCTCCTTTCTCTTTCACTGATTGGAATTCCTTAGATTCCGCCACCAGGAGCCAGTAAAGTTGAGCATTCCTTTTTTGTGCTATTTTTGAGATAAACTTTAATCCTGTCTCTTCAGGATCAGTTCCCTGTTCGATATAGAGTATCTTCTCCATTATATACCTCCAATAATATTTCTAAACATCGATTTTTTTCGATTATGTTTCAAGATGAAATCCCTAACATCAAATAGAGAATTAGTCAATAGAAATAATTGGATATTTTTATACTTAGATTTTCGTTCCTTCAGATGACTTAAAAACCTTCTAAACCCTTATAAATACAGCTCTTTTCTTCATGATCTTTTTGCCATTACTTTGACCATTGTGAAGAGTGATTCAGTCCTGAAGCATCTAAACAGATATCTGGGGTACCTATCCAGTATCCTATGGGCAACAAACGAGATTTTTAAATTATTTTTGCAACATTCTAAATTTATTGATGAATTTTCATCTTGATTGTGTTATTTTTTAGCATTCATTATTTAATGGATCCACTATGAAAGGGATTCTTTATCCTCAAAAATAGATAGGATGATTTGATGAAGCCAGGTATAAAAAGAGTCAGAGATATTATGTTACCCCTTAGTAAATATTCAGTGGTTCCCCATGATGCCACTTTGAAACAGGTGGTGCTGCATATAAAAAACGCCTATTGTGATTCAAGGGAGAGGGTATGTAGCAGGGCAGGACCAAGGATAGTATTTGTAGTGGATGAAAAAGGAAATCTTTTGGGAATTATAGACCTTAAGATGGTTCTTAAGGTTCTTATTCCTGAAATTACAGGAGGAGTCGGTGACAAATTTTCAATCCATGCAATGTCCATTGCCTTTGCTGAAGCAGATGCCTCTTTATTTGATGAGACCAAATCCGCATTTCTTGCAAGGGTAAAGAGGAATTCTGAAAAGAGTGTATCTGAAATAATGGGAAGGATTACATTTACTATTCAGGCAGATGCAGATGTCTTTGAAGCCATATCTATCTTTCTTAACAATGAGGTGGAATCTATTCCTGTATATGAAGATAATAAGTTAGTGGGTGTGCTCAGAGATAGGGATATCTTTATATTATTGAGTAGTCTATTGAGTTGAATAATTTTTAAAGTCACGATTCAGAGACACAGAGGAGGGGGATTATACCGTTTTTGAGGCTATTTACTATATTGTCATTACTATAAACCAGGAATTCAATTCTTTTGATATCCCTTTCCAGTTCTTTAATACAACATTTAACATCCCCAACCTTTATAAAATGACGGAACCGAATTCCCAGGTCTTTACATTTATTTGAGAAATATGAGAGCTGTTGGCTATAGGCTTTTGTGAATTCTTTTCTCAGGTCTTCTGAGTTAGTATCCATATTTGGTGGTATTATATTAACAGCAATGATTTCAAAGCCCATCCTCTCAGCAAGCCCAATTACATAATCCATAACAGATCTTGAAAAGAACCTTCCTTTTTCTACGACAAGAATTTTTTTCTGTTCTTCAAGATAGTCTTTAACGATTCGTCTGGCCTCAGTATGTTCTCCAGCCTCAGCAAAGGTAATAGCCTCCATGCCCTTTTCAAATCCTTCCAGGAAAGAGCCTTTTTTCTTAGATACTATTCCCTTTTTCCTTGTTATTCTCTTTCCTACACTTTTTAGCATTTTCTGTCTCCTTAATTATAACTTAAGACTCTCAATCCGTATGTTTTATGCCTTATAGGCACGAACATGAGGCCTTTTCTTATTATATGAGCGAACTTTATTCCTTTTTCGAAGCCTTTCCTGTTTATCTGACCTAATTATCTCTCTTGCTTCATCCCATTCCCCTGCCTCTGCAAAAGTTGCTGCCATGAAAATTTTCCTGAATTTTTCTATCCATCTCATGTCTCATTACCTCCATTTTGTTTTTCAATATAAATGCAAGGCATATGCCATAGGTGGGTAGATAATTTAACGCATTGAAAATACAGCATATTTCACATGACAAGTTGTTTTCAAGGGAATTATAATTTGTTGCATATTGTAACGCAATTCATTTCCATCAGAGATAAATTGAGTATTTTCAATACCTTAGCAAGATTATTGCATATGCGGAATATGTGTTGCTTTTTGAAACAATTTTTTGTCCCATACCTTTATAAAAAGATGAGCATAATCTCCATTTATTGCTATCCTTAGCATAATATCTTATGTTATATTTTAAAAAATAAGAGGTGTTAGTTTTATGGTATTCTTTAAGAAGAATAAGGATCAATCTTTCGAATTAGAGATAGATGAATTGCGGAAGTCCTTCCAGACGACCAGATTACCCAATTATGCGAGGGAGACCATTACCAAAGAGCTTGAAAGACTTGAGAGAACAGATCCTTCAGCCCCAGAATATGCAATCGGGGTCAGTTATCTTGATTGCCTTTTAAATCTCCCATGGAACAATTTTACTGACGACAATCTTGATATAAATAGGGCCAAAGAGATACTGGATGCTTATCACTATGGGCTTGATTCGGTAAAAGAGAGGATTCTTGATTATTTAGCTGTTAGAACACTTTGCTCTATTCAGTCATTCAGGATTCTTGTGGTAGATGATGAAAGGATAGCGAGAGATAATCTCAGCTATATGCTTAGAAAAGAAGGTTATGAGACAGAGACCGCTGGTAGTGGCCCTGAGGCCCTTGAGGTATTAAAGAACAAAGAATTCAGTATCATGTTAACTGACCTTAAAATGGAGTCAATTGATGGAATTGAACTAATGAAAAGGGCGAAAGAAATATATCCTGAAATAGAGACTATAATTTTCACAGGATATGGCACCATTGATTCTGCTGTTGAGGCCATGAAACAGGGAGCGGTTCATTATCTTTGTAAACCCATAAATCTGAATGAGGTCAAGGACTTAGTAAAAAGAATTCAAGAAAAGAAGAGGATAATCAAGAATATCTCAGGTCCTATCCTCTGTTTTTCAGGGCCACCCGGAACCGGAAAGACATCCATTGGCAAGGCAATTGCAATGGCGCTGGGTAGAAAATTTACCCGTATCTCACTTGCAGGACTTAGGGATGAGGCAGAACTGCGGGGGCACAGACGGACTTATGTGGGTGCAATGCCAGGGAGGATTATTAATGAGATAAGGCGGATTGGTGTGGGAAATCCTCTATTTATGCTGGATGAAATTGATAAAATAGCCCATGAATTTAAAGGGGACCCGGTCTCCATTATGCTTGAAATACTGGATCCAGAGCAGAACAGAGAATTTATTGATTATTATCTTGATATCCCTTTTGATCTTTCTTCTGTTATTTTCATCCTGACTGCAAACGGAGTTGAAGGATTACCTGAGCCATTAAAGGATAGGCTCGAGGTCATAGAATTTACAGGATATTCTGAAAAGGAGAAGATAAATATTGCCAGGAATCATATTATCCCAAGGCAATTATCTTTGAATGGATTAAATGTTAATCCTCCTTCATTCAGTGAGGATGCAATAAGAAAAATAATAAATGAATATACACGGGAATCAGGGGTGAGGAACCTGGAAAGGCAGATATCTGCCATATGCAGAAAACTGGCACGAATAAGGGTTGAATCTCCAGTGGATGGATCATTATCTGATATAGGTCCTGAACAGGTAAAAAGATTTCTTGGTCCCAGAAAGTATCAGGCTCTTCATAAATTATTAAAGAATAGGATAGGAGTTACAACAGGACTGGTATGGACAGATAGCGGAGGAGAGATAATATTTGTGGAATCAAGAATTATGCCCGGGACTCAGCAATTAATTATGACTGGATCCCTTGGTAAGATTATTAAAGAATCTGCACAGATCGCTCTCAGTTATATCAAATCTCAGGCAAAGATGCTGGGCATTGACCCTGATTTTTATCAATCAAAGGATATTCATATCCATATTCCAGCAGGAGCCATTCCAAAGGATGGGCCATCAGCAGGGCTAACCATTGCAATGTCTCTGATCTCACTGCTAAAGCAAAGGCCAGCAAAGGCGGATGTTGCAATTACGGGTGAGTTGAGTCTTATTGGACAGATATTGCCTGTAAGTGCTGTGAGAGAGAAGTTTCTGGCAGCGCAGAGGGCAGGAATTAAAACAGTGGTATTCCCAATTCAGAACAGGGTTGATATAGAAAATTTACCTTCAGAGGTGACCAATGGTCTAAATATTATCACAGCAGAAGAACTACCAGAAGTAATAGATGTAGTGCTTGAGGGTGTGGATTAGTCTTCTTCCAGTTCATATTTTTTGAGTTTTCTCCACAAAGAGACCCTGTCTATGCCAAGAATCTCAGCGGCCTTTGTCTTGTTGCCCCCGGTTTTCTGGAGGACCCACTGGATATAATCCTTTTCCTGTTCTTCAAGGGTGAGGAGTTCCCTTTGGCCAACTCTTTTTACTCTGAGTGATAACTGCTGGAGGTCAGGGGGCAGATGCCCTTGTTCAATGGTATCCCCCTGACACAGGGTCACAGCACGCTCCATTATATTTTCAAGCTCCCTTACATTACCAGGGAACTCATATGCCATTAGCATTTCCATCACCTGGTCTGATATTTTTTCAATCTTTTTTCCCTGATTTTGTGAAAACCTCTTAAGAAAGTGATATGCAAGAAGAGGTATATCCTCCTTTCTTTCTGTTAAAGAAGGAACTTTTAAGGTTATCACATTCAGTCTATAATATAGGTCTTTACGGAATCTTCCCTGTTTGACCTCTTTTTTAAGATCCCTGTTTGTGGCAGCAATTACTCTTATATCAATTGGTATTTCTTCTGTTCCCCCAACCCTGATAAGCCTTTTTTCCTGAAGAACTCTGAGAAGTTTTACCTGCATGGAAGTTGGCATATCACCTATTTCATCAAGGAACACAGTTCCACCTGAAGCACTTTCAAGTAATCCCTTTTTTATCCCCTTTGCACCGGTAAAGGCCTCTTTTTCATGACCAAAAAGCTCATTTGCAAGCAATTCCTCTGTGAAGGCCCCGCAATTAAATGCAAGAAATCTGTTTTCAGCCCTTGAACTCAGAAAATGGATTGCCCGTGCAACAAGTTCCTTTCCTGTGCCCGTTTCTCCCAGTATCAGGACATTGCAGTCTGTTGGTGCAATCTGTCTGATTGTGTCCTGAAGTTCCAGGACGCCCCGGCTTTTACCAATGATCAAAGGGACATTTTCCTGATGTTTTACCCTTTTCCTTAGTTCAGATACTTCCTTTTTAAGCTGTCTTTTTTCAAGGGCCTTTTTCACAGTGTATCTTACCTCATCCAGCTTAAATGGTTTTGAGATGTAGTGGTATGCCCCTTTTTTCATGGCCTCAACAGCAGTATCCACAGTTGCAAATGCTGTTATCAGAATGACCTCTGTATCCGGGTAGAGTTCTTTACAACGCTCAAGTACCTGAAGGCCATCAATGGGTTGCATCTTGAGGTCTGTCAAAATAAGGTCAAATTCAGTGCGCTCTAAATGTTTAAGTGCCTTAACACCACTTTCAACGCAGACCACCTCATAGCCCTCTTTTTTCATGATATGTTCTAAGTTCTGAAGTGTAATGGGCTCATCATCCACAATCAATATCTTCTGTTTCTCCATAATGGAATCCTGATTTCTTCCTTTATTATATAGCCTGATTTAATGGAAGTCTTATTGTAAATCGGGTTCCTTCGTTTTTCTTGCTTTCCACTGATATGGTGCCATTGTGCTGTTCAATGATGCCATGCACTATTGAAAGCCCCAGGCCTGTTCCAACTCCAACCTCTTTAGTGGTAAAGAAAGGGTCAAATATATGAGATATGGTTTCCTTATCCATTCCGATTCCAGTATCTTCCACATGTATTATTACTTCATTATTGGAACTATCCTTTTTGGCCTTTACTCTTATCTCGCCTGGTGGCTCAGGGATTGCCTGTATGGAATTTAAAAAGAGGTTTAAAAAGACCTGCTGCATCCGCTGAGAGTCAAGGGGGACAATGAGTTCATCAGGTATCTCCACATGTATCTGAATCCCTGCTGGTAGCTGACTTTCCACAAGCTTACAAACCTTACTGACTATTTCCTTTAGATTGGCAGGAGTGATTACAAATTCCTTCATTCTTGAAAATTCAAGGAGACCTTTTACAATGTCCCTGGCCCTTCCAATCTCTTTTTCCATACTTAGAAGCATTTTTCTCAATAATTCCCTGTCCATTTCATCAAGCTCTTCAATCACAATCTGACAGGAAGTGGAAATATTATTTAGGGGATTATTGAGTTCATGAGCAATTCCTGATGTAAGTGTCCCAAGAGAGGAGAGCTTTTTTGCCTGAACTAGCTGGTCCTGTCTTCTCTCAAGCTCCTGGACCATATGATTGAATGCACGAATTACCCTCTCTGTTTCATCACCAGTATCTGGCACTGAGATCATCTTAAATTTGCCTTCTGCAATCTGAGCAGTTGTATCTTCTATAATCTTAAGTGGTTGGATAATCTTTCTTATAACAAAGAACACAAGAGAACCCCAGAAGATAAAGAGCAATATCATAGCACTGAAAAGATGACCGTAAAGCCTCTCGACTATATAAAGAATCCTGCTCCTTTCAAATTGGACAAGTTCATGGGAGAGTTCCACCAGGAGTTTGCCTTTATTTCTCATATCAGCTGAAACATCTTCAATACCTGAGAAATTCTCATTTTTTGCATATTCCTTTATCTTTTTTACCAGTTTTTTGTATTCGATAAGCTCTTTTTTAAGTATCCCTATTTTAGGGGCACCTTCAAGGGATTCTAATTCTCCTGAAAGTTTTTTTATCAGGATAAGCGCATCTTCAATATATTCTTCATTTTGATTTAATGCATCCAGTTCAGATAGTCCATAAAGAAAGAAGTTTTTTTCATATCTCCTTATTTCAAGAATTATATTGCTCAAATCATCTGCCAGTTCCACAAATTTTATCTTTTTCCCCATAATCCTTAGATTTCTATATGAGAGCAGGCCCACTATCCCAACAGCTACAAAAAAGACAGTAATCCCCACGATGATTTTCTGTTTTATACTTAGCTGAATGGATAGAGGGAATGGCATTTTAAATTACCTTTTAGGTATAAGTAGAAGATATATAATAATACAACATGAATAAAGAAAATTTTCTGCCCGGATTTTCAATGCATATGAAGATTAATAACGGGATTATACCTCTGCCAGAACCTCTGCAACTGAAAGGAAGAGGTCAGTATCACGAACAACTCCCACGAGTTTTCCTCCCCCATAGACAGGTAATTTTGTAATTTTGTTTTTAAAAATCAGTTTAAGTGCCTCAATAAGGTCTGCATCAGCATCAATGGTCCCTTTAACCTTTAGCATTATATCTTTTACTTTAACTTCAGCATTTTTTCTTATCCTTGCAATAAAGCTGGCACTTGACTCATCAAGATGTATGGCATCAGCCTCTCCAAAGGTCACCGAAACGCCAAGAGATTGCAATTTTTGAGAAATGCCTCCAGCGACTTCTGGGATAAGCACCCTAAGAATCTGCTTAAAATCTATAATGCCCAAAAGCTTATCACCCTCAGTGACAAATATTGTCCTTGGACCTGCCTCTGTGCATATCCCTCTGTCAAGTTCGCAGTGGGATATTCTTAAAATCATAACTGCTTCTTTTAAGGTGGCATCAGGTTTTGCAGTGGCATAATTTTCGATTGGAATCATAATATCTTTTACTCTTTTTTCTTTCATATCAGCACCTCTGTTTATTTAATGACCCACTTTAAGAAGCCCGCTTGCTGCAAGCGCAAGTATCAGGACCTCAATTATAGAAAATATGACAAAAGCCCAGTCCTTCTGTTTTGTTAATATTGGTATAATGGCAATATAGCATATAATTGTCACACCCGCCAGTATGGCAATTCCTATAAAATTTATAAAATCGCCATAGCCCAGCATGAATATCCAGCTCCATCCACCTTTAATGTTTGCATGGTGAAGATAATCATGGACATTCATTGACCAGAATCGAGATATTTCCTCTAAAGGTATATAGGGTTTCATAATTCCAAAGATATATATTATGAATGTTATAAACAGGATAAATAGTCCAAAAAGCATCCCTTTTTCAAGTATGGAAGCATATATCAATTGCTCAGGGCCTGCCTTAATTTCCTTTGATTCTTGATTAATCATCTTTTCACCTCCTTTTATACACCCAGTCCCTTTAACAGTGCCTTAACCCCTGCAAAGGCTAACATTGCAATTACTATCCATCTCACAATTGCGGGTTTAACAACAGCGAGTATCCTTACACCTACAAAAGATCCAAGCATGATTCCCACCAGTGAAGGCACAACCATCATGGGGATTACACATCCCTGGTTCAGATATATCCATGCTGCTGAAGTATCTGTAATGGATAGAAGGAATTTACTTGTTGCCACACTAATTTTGAGCGGAGCTCCCATTACAAGATTCAGCACAGGGACATTTGCCCATCCAGCTCCAAGCCCGAACATCCCTGCCATAATGCCAATTATTATAAATAAACCAAGCCCTAAGGGAGTGCGGTGTATTTTCCAGTTAATTATCTCTCCGGTGCTCCCTTCCTGGTATATACCATATATCCTGAGTGCACTGGATAGCCTGTCTGCTTTTGGAACATAGGGGAGCTCGGATTTCTTAGCAGTAAGCATAAGAATACATATTCCTATTATTGTGGCACCGAGTGCTATTTGAACTATGTTTGTTGGAAGTGCAAGACCAATCATTGCCCCGATTATAGCACATGTTGACGCAATAAGTGCAACCGGGATGGCGAGCCTCAGGCTTGCAAGGTTCATCTTGAGCAACCCCGGTCCTGCAGCAAGTGCCCCTGATAGGGCAACAAGCAATCCACAACCTCTTACAAAATCAAGATGGAAAGGGAAAAAACCACTTATAATGGGAACAAAGAGCACGCCTCCTCCAACTCCACCAAGCACTGCAAATATACCCATCACAAATGTTACTATAAATAGGACTAAAGGCCAAAACCACCAAGGCTGTGCACTGTTTGATACATTTGATGTAAATTCTCCATTCCCTGCCCAGGAGATACAGGCAATCAAAGGTATTAGCATGGAGATGACAATTAGAATTATAGTTATCTTTTTTAATCGGAATTCCATTGTTTTTCTCCTGATTTGTTTTCAAAAATAATTTAAAACATATAAAATTAAAATAAAATAAATCAAAATATATGTCTCGTGGTTTTATGCACAATATAGTCATTTTTATGAAAAGTCAAGCGATTTTTATTTCAAAATGCAACAATTTTATCTTTCAGAAATAAATTTAAGATTAATTCTATGGGAGATACCATATTTTTGTTGGGAAGGAGTAGTTAAGACCTCAAGACTTATTTAAACTTATCTAAAAATTAGGTTGATTTTTGATGTCATGAAGATTATTGTATATAAAATTTAAGCAAAATATACTAAATAAAACAGAATATATAATAGTATTATATAAATATATGGAGATTATATATGGGACTGAGATATAAGATACTTTCAGGCTTTTTAATACTTGCAATTATGCTTGGTATTGCAGGGGCCTGGTCAATATTTGAGATAAAGAGGGCACTTGGCTCTATTAAAGAGACAATTGAGGAGAACTACCACAGTATCAATGCGGGAAGAATGATGTTGATAGCCCTTGATCGGGAAAACAGTGCAGTCCTGCTCCTCTTATCAGGTAAATGGGAAGAAGGAAGAGTCATCTTAAAAGAGGCTGATGAATTATTTAAAAAGGGCTTTGATATAGCAAGTTCAAATATTGCCATTCCCGATGAAAAGGAGCGTATTGAAAAGATAAAAAGGAAGTATCAGAGTTACAAGGCATTATGGTTGAAGCCTATTGTTGGAACAAGGGGAGAAAATGATTTAAAATGGTATTTTAATGATATGTTCAGGTTATATATGAATATTAAAAAAGAAGTGGATGAGCTTATTTCAATGAATGAAGGAATGATATATAATATCGCCTCAAGTTTACAGAGTCGATCTCACAGGGCAGTGATGCCAGGTATAGTGGCAATCCTTTCCACCCTTATATTCACGCTTATATTTAATTATTTTATTAATTACTATATAATTTCTCCACTACTGAGGATTACAGAAGGGATAAAAAGGTATATTGATAAAGGTGCCCCATTTGATGTGCGTATAGAGACAAGAGATGAGTTGTTCGAACTTTCAAATTCGGTTAGAGAGCTCCTTATAAAAATAAAGAGATTGAAAGAAGATCGGAAAGAGAACAGATGAGGATTCATGTTATATTGAGATATACCGGCATTGTCCTTCTCTTTAATT
>JALVMZ010000216.1:0-2289 GCA_027032655.1 Desulfobacteraceae bacterium | reverse complement strand
TTTTTTATTAATATCAAGCATAATATCATTTACAAATTCGGATAGTGCCTTTTTTCCGCTGCTATATAGTTTTATAATCACAACCATATTTGGCATATTCCCATTGATATTCGTCCCACCTATTACGGATATAACCAATAAAGAGGGTTTTGTAATTGTAATAAGCTCCTGGTTAATTTCCTGTCTATTTGGAACCATGCCATATATTCAATGGGGAGGAGATTTTACTTTTACAAATGCATGGTTTGAAAGCGTATCGGGATATACCACCACAGGGTCAAGCATTCTAAATAACATTGAGGCACTTCCAATGGGACTCCTATTCTGGCGGGCATCCACACACTGGATAGGGGGTATTGGAATATTGATATTTGTCCTCTCTGTGATGCCGTATATGGGAAAGGCAGGGATGGTTCTTTACAGGACAGAGATGTCCCCCCTTGCGAGGGAAAATTTCAGGTACAGGACTAAAAGGACAATTATGATCCTGGTATATGTTTATACTGGTCTTACATTCCTGGAAACCATATCACTGTGGGCACTGGGGATGCCACTTTTTGATGCAATTACCAATTCATTTGCAACCATTGCAACAGGAGGGTTCTGTGTAAGGAATACAAGCATAGCCTTTTACAGGAGTCCTGCAATTGAGATTGTTATAATTATTTTCATGATACTCTCTGGTATGCATTTTGGACTCTTATTTGAGGCCGTTAAGGGAAGGCCCATTGAGATATGGCGATCGTCTGTTATCAGGTATTATCTTGTAGTTATCTTTATTGGAGTGATTCTGGTTGCAATAAATATACATGGTAGTGTATATCCTTCATGGAAAGATTCATTGAGATATTCTGCTTTCCAGATAATATCCATAGGCACATCTACAGGGTTTGCAACCTCTGATTCATCCATATGGCCTTCATTTTCACAGCTTATTCTTATATTTTTTACTCTTCAATGCGCATGTGCTGGTTCCACATCTGGAGGAATCAAAACAGATAGGGTTGTTATATTGTGGAAGGCGATTAAGAAGGGATTTGATAAAATCAAACATCCAAGTGCAGTAATAACTGTGAAATTGAACAGGATGCCGATAGATGATGATGTGCTTGAAAGTTCCATACTATATATATCTTTCTACATAATAATTGTATTTATATCAGCACTGATCCTGACTGCACTTGGTGTGGATGCAATGAGTGCCTTTTCAGGCTCTGCTGCTACCATGGGGAATGTGGGACCGGGGCTTGGCATGGTAGGTTCTATGAGCAATTTCTCGAGTATCCCTGATGCAGGTAAATGGGTTCTATCCATCACCATGCTACTGGGAAGACTTGAAATATTTGGTCTTATTCTATTCTTCCTGATTAAAACATGGAAATAGCAGGACCAGGTCATTTATCCCAATTACCTATCCTTAATCATTTTCATCTTTAAACTTAAATATTAAATCGGAGCTAATGGACTTGACAA
Source organism: Desulfobacteraceae bacterium (assembly GCA_027032655.1). Lineage (GTDB taxonomy): Bacteria > Desulfobacterota > DSM-4660 > Desulfatiglandales > JALVMZ01 > JALVMZ01. The sequence continues at coordinate 816 of JALVMZ010000216.1, read as the reverse complement.
GATCATTGAATTTTAGATAATCTTGCAATTCAATTTTTTTCTTTAAGGTGAGTTATACCATAAAAAATATGAAACAGGAAAAAATTTTTCATTAAATAAGATTGGGCGGTGTAGCAATGGAGGACAATATCAGGAGAGTGGATTACCAGGTATTTCCAATAAAAGGGGGATATACTGACCATATACTTGATATAAATCTGAGTTCTGGCGATATTGGTTTTATCCAGGTCTCAAAGGATTTCCGGGATAAGTTTATCGGCGGCAGGGGATATGCTTTAAAACTCATATGGGATAGGACCACTGAAAATACCCGATTTGATAGCGAAGATAATATCCTTGTAATGGCAAGTGGTCCCTTAGGGAATGACCCAAGGTTTCCCGGCTCCGGGAAGTTCATAATCGGCACCATATCTCCTCTTACGGATACATTTATTGATTCAAATGTGGGCGGATACTTTGGCCCACTATTGAAGAGATGTGGTTTTGATGCCATAGCAATATCGGGTATATCTGATATGGATGTCATTATTATCATTGATGGTGATAAAGGTGAAATCAAGATTGTTAAATCACCATCATACGGTAATGATACTGATATGGGAGCAATATTTTTCGGTGAAGCACTGCTTAAGGAACTGTTTACCGAACAAGAGCTTCCCCATTCAGCACTTGTTACAACCGGAATTGGGGCAAAAAATACACGATTCGGAATAATTAACAGCCTGTTTTATGACAGAAAGCGAAAACGCCTGAGGGCAAAACAGGCAGGAAGGGGTGGCACTGGCACTGTTATGAGGGCAAAGGGGCTGAGGGCGG
>JALVMZ010000215.1:5002-5454 GCA_027032655.1 Desulfobacteraceae bacterium | reverse complement strand
TTTATCCAATCCTTTACTTCTTCCACAGTGGGTATTTTGCCCACGCATTTGACATCACCATCAATTATGACAGCAGGTGTTCCAAAGACTCCATATTTTGCTATCTCCATGGTATCAGTTACCTTCTCCACCCTGGCTTCAACACCAAGGGATTCAATTGCGGATTTAACATTCTCCTCTGTGGCCTTACATCTGGGACACCCGGGTCCCAATACCTTTATCTCCATAATAACACCTCCTGCAAAAATTTTTGGATCTTTTCCATATTAGTTGATCATTAAGTTAAATTTTATAGAGGCTATGCGGGTCTTTGTTTCCGCTCAGAAGCCTCCCGCCATTCGCTACAACAAAGACCCGGATAGCACATCAGGTGGATGGTATCTTCCTTGAGCGGCTTTATTTTTTTCTGATACATGGATGTAAATCAGAAAAAAATCAGCAGTGAGCGAAGC
>JALVMZ010000215.1:0-4992 GCA_027032655.1 Desulfobacteraceae bacterium | reverse complement strand
GCGAAGCGAACGGAAGCGAAAGGACGATACCATCCGCTTGATTCTTTCTATATATTCCATTATAATTATGCTCAATCATAATGATAATAATTTCCAATAGTTAATGTTATTTTTCTATCAACTGTCTTGGAGAAGAGCCTAATTTTTTAACTGGCATCTTTCAGCCAGCCTATTAACTGTGATTTTGGAGGAACCCTTCCCACACACTTTACATCTCCATTTATTATTAGCGCAGGGGTCCCCATAACTCCATATCTGGCTATCTCCTTTACATCCCTTATATGCTGAATTCCTGCATTAATTCCTGTTTCTGCCACAACCTCCATAAGCGCCTGCTCAAGTCGATCACACTGTGGACAACCAGGCCCCAGGACCTTTATGTCAATACTGGCTGCCCCTTCCTCTTCAACGCTCATTCCAAGGGCCTTTTTAAACTCTCTAACAAATGCCTTTCCATATCTTTCTTTTGCACTTTGAGGAATATAGTTTCTTTTCATAAGTCTTTCTAAAAGCTCTTTTTCAATTTCTTCATCCGGTGCGTCCTTGAGCCTATCTGATAATTCCTCTATTGCTTCATCCAGACCAATAATTCCCACTGGATATCCATCCACCATTATCTGTTTTATGTCCTTATCTCCCATCAGTATCCCTTTTTTCTTTTATTTTTATCCCACCATCCAGCCATAAAACATACCAGCAATGGTGGACAGCACAACAATTATTGCACAGAATGTGGCTGTCTTCTTCACCCCCATTACCCCTCCAATTACCAGCATATTGGGAAGGGAAAGGGCAGGTCCTGCGAGCAGGAGTGCAAGTGCTGGTCCCTGCCCCATTCCTGCACCAAGCAGTCCCTGAAGTATAGGGACCTCTGTAAGGGTTGCAAAATACATGAGTGCACCTGATACTGATGCAAATAGATTGGCCGATATAGAATTTCCACCTACAAGTGATTCTATATAATGAGGAGGGATCAGGGCGGAATGGCCGGGTCTTCCCAGCATAAAACCCGCCACCAGGACACCTGCTCCAAGTAGCGGAAATATCTGCTTCATGAATCCCCATGTTGAATTCACCCATGCCAGACGCTCCTCTTTAATGAACCACTCTTTTAACATAATTCCCAGGGTAACCAGAAGACCTGCTGTGATATACCACTTTAATCTGAAAATCAAGGGCCAGAGACCTGTGGAACCGGGCGCAGGTCTGGCAAAAGCTGCGAATATAAGGATAAGAACCAGATTTAGCATAAATATGGAATCCTGAAGCAGAGTCCTTCCTTTCTCCATCTCATCAGGAAGATACATGGCTCCAGATGTCCTTTCAGCATCATCCTTTCTGAATATAAAGGCCATGAGGAGTCCTGTAACCACTGCAAAAAGGACCGCGCCCACTGCCCTTGCAAGACCCAACTGCCAGCCCAGGACCCTTGCTGTTAAAACTATAGCAAGGACATTTATGGCAGGACCTGAATAAAGAAATGCGGTAGCAGGTCCTATCCCTGCACCCCTGGTATAAATACCCGCAAACAAAGGCAAAACCGTGCAGGAGCATACTGCCAGAACAGTTCCAGAAACAGATGCAACAGAGTATGAAAGCACCTTCCGTGCCTTTGCTCCAAAATATTTAAGCACCGAGGCCTGGGAAATAAATACAGATATAGCCCCCGCAATAAAAAATGCGGGGATAAGACAGGTAAGAACATGTTCCCTTGCATACTCCTGAAGCATCATAAATGCCTCAAGTCCTGACTGTCGGATCAGAGGACTATCCCATGGGATGTAATAACAGGCAATAAATACTAGAACAATGAGAATAAGCTTTGTCCGTTCTTTCATGATTTAACCCCTAATAGCACCTTAAAGTATATTACTGAATGGTAATATAGTTATATATTTTGAGATGTCAAGAATTTTTTAAGAGGATAAATGAGATAAAGGCATCTTTTTTCGATATTCTTATTATGAGAGATTTGGAAAAATGATTCATATTCCATTTGTCATCCTGAGGGCATAATAATATTTTCTGTCATCCTGAGGGGATAATATTTTCTGTCATCCTGAGGGTGTCTGAAAGACACCCGAAGGATCTATGAGATGCTTCGGGGCTTCGCCCCTCAGCATGACAGATAAGGTAATTCCAGATATACGTTGAAAAAAGACAGCATTTAATTGAGTTTTGAGAATCTCTTATTATGGTGAGCTTTTAATTGAATTATTCATTTATGAACTTATCTATTACTGATTCAAGCCCTTCGGAACTCCAGCCCACATATGTCTTCTTATTATTTACTATAAAGGCAGGAAATCTGAATACCCTGTGCCTTATCTGCTTCCATAATCCAAGGGGCGAGAATGCATCAATCAGGGTTATCTTTACCCTGTGTTTATAAAGCCTTGATAATTCCCTGATCCACTCGGATAGCTCACAGAGGGCCATCTTCCAATCATCAGGGTATTCATTCCTGAATACATCCCTGTAATTTTTGTTTATGCCTGCAACATCAAAAACAAAACCACACCTTATGCAGCTAAGCTCAAGGCTCGCAAGCATGGGGGCAATTACTTCTATTAAAATTGGTTTCATTTATTCATCTCCTAAAACATCATCCCTTTCTTTTATTATCGTCAGCAATAAAAAATATCTTTAAAATAAAATAATAATTTTTAACTCATTCTCAACCTTTTAATAAAACGAAACAGAATATTGTCAAAAGAGCCATTTGACATGATGAGCACAATATCACCCTTTTCTACCATTTCTGACAGGTTATCAATAATATCTGATGCGCCTCCAAAATAGTATGCCTCAATCCCTCTTTCCCTTAAATCCTCAACAAGTTTCACTGATGAGAATCTTTCATGGGGCGGTATCCTTTTCATAAGCGGAGGCTCAGAGATAATGGCAACATCTGCCATATCAAATGAGAACACATACTCCCCCTGAAATGTATCCCTCCTGCTTGTATTTGATCTTGGCTCAAAAACTGCAAAAACCCTTCTGTGTTTAAATCTCTCTTTTACTGCAGATATACTCGCTCTCACCTCGGTGGGATGGTGTGCAAAGTCGTCAATAATCAGGATATCATTAACTTCAGCAACGGCCTCAAGCCTCCTCTTAATTCCTCTGAACTCAATTGCAGATACTGAAAAGGACTCAGGCTCTATACCAAGCACATGGGCAACTGCGGATACTGAAAGCATATTTGATACATTATGCAGCCCGAATAAGGATGTTGAAGCGGATACATACACTCTATTATCAATCTCAATGTCAAACCTGGTCATATTATTTTTAAAATGGATATTTCTGGCCATCACCTCTGCCTCTTCCCTAATACCATATCCAATCACCCTGCATCCGGCATTCTTTGACAGCTCCCTTGATACAGGGTCATCATAATTTACAATAAGGCCCCCGTCCTCCGGGATAATCTCAATAAGTCTTTCAAAATTCTCTTTTACATGTTCAATATCTCTGTATATATCTGCATGGTCAAATTCAATGCCAGTTATAACTAAAATCCAGGGGGAATAATGAAGGAATTTTGGGCCTTTATCAAAAAATGAAGAATCATATTCATCCCCCTCTATAACAAAATATTCGCCCTTTCCATCCCTGAATCCTTTTCCAAAATTAAGTGGGATTCCTCCCACGAGGAACCCCGGATCAAGACCTGCTTTGTATAAGAGAAAGGCACAAAAACCAGTGGTGGTGGTCTTTCCATGGGTCCCTGCAATCACAATGGACCGCCTGTTCCTTATGGCAAAATTCCTTACAGCCTGTGGAAAAGAAAGGTAAGGCACAGGAAGAACAGCCAGTTTAACCGCCTCAGGATTATCCTTTGTAATTACATTACCCACTATAACAAGGTCCGGCATGGGGTAAAGATTATCTCCTCTATAACCATTAAATACCGGTATGCCCAGATCCGCCAGATATGTGCTCATGGGAGGATAGGGATTGGAATCGGAACCGGTTATATGATATCCTTTCTCCTTTAACATGCCTGCTAAGGATGCCATCCCCACACCACATATGCCCATGAAATGGATATGTCTTAACCGCTCAGGCAGTTTATTTAACTCTGGATTTAACATCTGAAACCTTATTTTATTTATAACGAAAAAAATCCTTGAATTATGAGAAAAATCCTTATATATGAAATTTTTCAATTTTTAAAGGAGAATCGTCATGTCTCGTGTATGTGAAATATGTGGAAAAAGGCCACTGGTGGGATACAATGTGAGCCATGCCCATAATAAGACCAAAAGGAGATGGCTTCCCAATCTTCAAAGAGTTAAGACCATTCATAATGGCAGGAAAAAGAGGATAAGGGTTTGCACGAGCTGTCTCAAAGCAGGCAAGGTCGTAAAGGCATGATATTAAAAAACAAGGTAATTACTCAAGTTTTGGCACTAAATCACAGAGGTAATCTACGACAATTTCAAATATATCCATATGTCTATGGTTATATCTAAACTCTAATTCCTTTAAGTATAAGGGGAAATTAGCCTTAGATACCCCATGATGTTTAATAAGCCTTTCTTTAGCCCAGCTCCAAAATCCCTCAAGACCATTAATATACACCTTACCAGAGGCAAATCGTTTTTTATGATCAACCTTTAAATGACGATATCCACAGAACATTAAACTATCATAACTGCGAAATTTATCAGTGTAAACTATAGAACCCCTGCGCACTGTTTTTATTGTTAAATTTAACAGTGTCTCAGCAGATACATCTTTTACCACACTTACTCTCACCTTCCTCCCACGCTCTAATATCCCAAATACTGGAACCTTCCCAGCCGCACCTCTGCCCCTGTTACCTTTTCGTCGCCCTCCAAAATATGTCTCATCAAGCTCTATCTCCCCACTTAAAAGCTCTTCACTATCTTCTGCATGAGCAAGTATGGAATATCTAATAGCCTTTATAGCATTATATGCTGTGTTATATGATAATCCCATCTGTTCCGCTATCTTCCTAAC
>JALVMZ010000214.1 GCA_027032655.1 Desulfobacteraceae bacterium | reverse complement strand
AAAATCTCTTCCCACCCCGTGAAAGTTGGCACTATAATAACCTTTAGCAGCAGAACCTACAGGGAGGACATCCTCTTCAGATCCACACCACCAGACACCAAGTATCCTGTCTCTGGTGAATCCCAGTCTTTGGGCCTCTTTCAGGGGAACAGTGCAGGCAATACCCCAGTTTCTATTTATAACCCAATCAGCCTTGAATCTCATAACAATGTCTTTCCACTGTTGCTTCTGCTTGATACCTGGCCATGGGACAGGATAGTGTTTTACCTTAAAGCCATATTTTTTGGAAAGGGCATTCAGGAGTGGTTTTGTCTCCCTTCCATAGGAATTGTCTATGTGCAGGTTGGCGATCCTGAGACCTCTTAAATACCTACCAATGGTTGACATATCTTCCCCATCCCATCCTTCCTGCATTGCAATGAACTTTATCTTTGCAGAAGTTAAGGACCAGTAATTTGAGGGTAAAGGAAATACATATGGAAAAACTGTTCCATCTGATGCATCTGACCTTCCATAACCACTTGAAACAATGGGGATATGATCTTTTGTTGCGCGATTGATTAAGGCATAAGTTATTCCTGTGCTCCAGGGATGAACCACAATCATTTTGTTCTTCATCCTCTCATAACATTCAACACCGCGGGCAGGGTTATATGCGGTTTCACATTCTTCCCATTTATACATAACTCCGTCTACGCCCCCTTCCATATTCCGTAACGCCATAAAGTCTTCCCAGCCTCCACCAAGTGCGCTACCACCTGCCTGAAAAGGACCTGTCCTGTAAATGAGGATTCCAAAAAACTGCGTTAAAGATTTCTCCCTTTCCTGCCCCATTGTATTATTAAAAGAGAGAAAACATGTCATAAAAAGAAATATCAATATTGTGATTTTTCTTTCCATGCTCTTCCCCTTATCTTTGAGTTATTGGATAGAGAAGATATAATAATAGAATTATTAATTCCAGTATTGAATCAAATTTTAAAATGTAATGAAATGTAACACCATTCTTATAATCGTCATTTATCATATTTTTTTAACCTCAATTCGTATTTTAACCAACTTGTTCAGAAGATTTTCAGGTTAGTTGACATATTAACTGCTGTGATTAAATTTAACACAATCTATGGATGTATAAATTTAAAAGAAAGGGAAGGGGGGTCTGTTAAATTCAATTTAAAATCTTTCCCAGAAGATGCCTCTAATTCTTTCCATTATAAAATCTTTTCAAGATAAATAAAAATATCCAAAACAACCGCAAATTAAATGAAAGTAATATCTTCAAGAAATTTTAAAAAAATATTTTTTAATTATTTGATTTTTCAAATTTAAATCATATGTCTGGGGGTGATCCAAGTGATATCTTTTGTATCCACATTTCCTCCTATAATTTGTGGTATAGGGACATATACAAAATATCTGGTTGAAAATATACCTCAGGACAAATGGAGGGTTATCTCCTTTGACCTTAATAATTTTTCCACTTCAGAAGATAAAAGAGATAATAGATTAAACAGGAATGTCAGTTATTGTTTATCTTTTCCGCAACCGTGTTTACCGGAGATTCCAAGAGGCACTCTGGTCTGGTTTCAACATGCATTTGGAATGTGGGGAGATAAAAATGACTATTTTCTGGAAACTCTAAAGCAGGCTAAAAAACTGCTTTTATGAATTCTATACCCCTGAGCACCTGTTTCCATTTGCAATGAGTGCACTGGACTTTGCAGTTTTCTGGTGTAAAAATGCAACTCAATCAGGGAAGACTTGCCCATGCCCAGGGCACTGGAACAATTGTGGCAGACAGAGATTTTGAGGGAATAGGTGAGACACTGAGGCTTTCAGGGTTGCCTTCAGCAGAATCCATTGAAGGTCTGGCAGAGAGGATAGCGGAAATTGTGATGAATCCTGCGTTAAAGAGGGAAATTATGCACAAAAACATGAATTATATAAGAGAATTCTATTTTCCTAATCAGACAAGGAAGCATCTCATGATATATGATGCCATCATTAACTCAGCACCATTACCTGTAGTGGATAAAAGAGACATTGATTATTACAAACATAAGGCATCGATGGACATTATAAGGAGACTTGCAGCCTGATATTTAGAACTTCATATATAAAAATGGCGGAAGTGCATGGGAATCGAACCCACCTGGGACGCCCCTCAGCGCCCCACACCGGATTTGAAGTCCGGGAGCCCCACCAGGAGCTATCCACTTCCGCTAATTCTTATTAACTCTGTTAAAAAGATTTGTCAAGATACAGGAATATCTATCCTGTAAGGAACTCTTTTATAATATTTAGTATCCTTCTTATGGGTTCTGCTGCACCCCACAGAAGCTGGTCCCCGCAGGAGAATGCACAGATAAATTCAGGTCCCATGAGCAGTTTTCTAATTCTCCCCACAGGGATATCAAGCGTTCCGCTCACTGCAGCAGGTGTCAGTTCTTTTATAGTCCTATCCTTTTCATTGGGAATTACCCTAACCCATTCATTACTTTTTTGGATTATATCCACTATTTCATCCAGAGGAATATCTCTCCTTAATTTAATGGTAAATCCCTGGCTGTGGCATCTCATTGCACCAACTCTCACGCATATACCATCGATTGGTATGGGAGGATCTTTCTTAAGAATCTTATTTGTCTCCGCATATCCTTTCCATTCTTCCCTGGTCTGTCCAGATTCCATGAGCCTGTCTATCCATGGAATCAGACTGCATGCAAGTGGAACCCCGAAGTTATCCACTGGAAAATCACTGCTCCGCAGATTTTCTGTTACAATACGATCAAGTTCAATGGCAGTGGTGGCAGGCGATTTAAGCATATCTGATGTTGAATTACCTATCACATTTATCTGCTTGATAAGTTCTATCATATTCTTGGCCCCTGCACCTGATGCTGCCTGATATGTCATGGAAGATATCCATTCTACCAGGTCCTCTGAAAATAGTCCTCCAAGGGCCATAAGCATGAGACTGACAGTGCAATTCCCTCCCACATAGGTCTTTATTCCATCTCTTAAGGCGTTATCTATTACATCCCTGTTTACAGGGTCCAGCACTATTATACTTTCATCTTTCATCCTCAGAGTGGAAGCAGAGTCTATCCAGTAACCATTCCATCCCTGTTTTCTCAACTCAGGATAAACCTTTTCTGTATAGCCACCTCCCTGACATGTAACTATTATATCTAAGGATTTAAGCAATGCTATATCATAGGCATCTTTAAGTGGTGGTATATCCATTCCTATATCAGGCCCTTCTCCCCCCACATTTGAGGTAGAAAAGAAGGTGGGCTCGAATCCGGTAAAATCCCCTTCTTCTTTCATTCTCTCCATTAGAACAGATCCAACCATTCCTCTCCAGCCAATAAAACCTATCCTTAGCATCATACCCTCCTGTTTGTAAGCAGATTTTTCTCAGATGTGATGGTGAGTATATTTAAAAATCTCTCTATGGGCAAGAAAAAATGAAAAGCCCTGTCTCAATCAGAAGTCCTGAAAATCGTCATCTAAGGGTATCACTTTTTCTGGCCGAATCTCTTTATCATGGTCTTTCAAGGAAATGATATGTTTTGTTTCAGGAGATTTCTCTTTTTTAATAATATTCGGTTCTATTTCAATTTTCTCTACTTCTTTAATTTTTAGTTCCTGGTTCTGATCCTGGACTCCTGTAAGATTTACAAGTTCATTTACAATCTTCTTTAGCTCCTCTGCCTGTGCATTTAACTCCTGAGCAGCACTGGCGGACTGCTCTGCACTTGACGCAGTCTGCTGAACCACCTTGTCCATCTCAGATACTGCCCTGTTTATCTGCTCTATACCCTGTGCCTGCTCACGGGATGCTGCTGATATCTCACTTACCAGCTCACCCACCTTAAGGGCACTCTCCGATACCCTGCCAAAGGCCTCATCAGTCCTGGCAACCAGATCAGTTCCCTCCTTTATCCTCTTTACCGTCCCTTCAATCAGCTCTGCAGTGTTCCTGGCTGCATCTGCTGCCCTCATTGCAAGATTCCTCACCTCATCTGCCACAACCGCAAATCCTGCACCTGCCTCTCCTGCACGAGCCGCCTCAACAGCTGCATTTAATGCCAGAAGATTTGTCTGAAACGCTATCTCATCTATGGTCTTTATTATCTTGCTGGTCTTTTCACTGGACTTCGATATCTCTGTCATGGACCCCTTAAGCTCCCCCATGGAACGGTTTGCATCTTCCACCACTTGGTTTACCTCCTTCATCAGATTGTCCGCTTCAGTGGCATTATCAGCATTCTGTTTGGTCATTGATGCCATCTCCTCCAATGATGATGAGGTCTCTTCTATGGATGCTGCCTGCTCCGATGCCCCCTCCGCCAGCATCTGACTCGAAGAATTTATCTGTGTGGCGGCTGAGGATACATGCTCAGAACCTTCCCTGAGTTCCTTTATAATATTATTGATGGGGTTTGTTATGCTCTTCTTGGTTATAAATACTGTGGGCAAAAGGGATAACATAATAATTAAAATTGTTATTAAACTTATTTTGACTAAAGTGTCTCTTATCCTTTTCTTTGTATCTGCTTTTATATCACTTATCTGATTTTCAATATCCTGTGCCAGTATTTTCATCTCTTTATCCATATTTGCTCTCTTTTTGGAGATGATATTTTCAATGTCATCAAGATATATACCTGTTCCAATAATCCAGTTCCAGTCCTTGAACAATTTTACAAAGGATAATTTTGGAACTGGTCTTTTGGAACCATACTTGGGCCACATGTAATCCACAAAGCCCTCCCCCTTTTCTTTACAGACCCGCACAAATTCCACAAACAGTCTTTTGCCATTTGGATCTTTTATGTTTGAGAGGTCTTTGCCATTTAACTGTGGTTTATAAGGATCTATTATCATTACAGGCCTCATATCATTTATCCAGAAATAGTCCTTGTTTTCAGGTCCGTATCTCAAAGAGCCAATAAATTTGGCTATCTTTTCCTGAAGTTCTAACTGGATAGCCTTTTTCACCTCATCAGTAAAATTCTGGTCACTGCCAAACGATTCCTTTGCGTCCTGAAGGACCTTTTTGAGTGATGCTATTGCGATCTGCATCTGTGATTTCAGGTATCCCTTTTTATTTTTAATTACTTCCTCTTTAAATTTTGCGATATCTTTCTCACTTTGCTCTCTTATCTTATCAATATTTGCCCTGCCAAGTGATTCTATGGTCTTTATATTGAATTCAGCAGTCTTTTTTATCTGCCAGACAGATAGCAGGCTTATTGATACTCCGGAAACAAATATACCACATACAACAAGAAGGATAATTTTTGTTCCTATTTTCATCCTTTATCCTCCAGAGATTTTTGTATTCAAAAAAAGCAATATTTGTGCCATTTTTATAATTAAAAAGAGGTATTATAAAATTTGGATCTTCTCCAAAATAGTTGATAGAAAATAACATTAACTATTGGAAATTATTA
>JALVMZ010000213.1 GCA_027032655.1 Desulfobacteraceae bacterium | reverse complement strand
AATTAAATTATTTTTATTATGAAAACAGATAAATTATTTTCGAGGTAGACTGATGGCCAAAAATATTGTTAAAAAGATCAGGGAAGAGCTCTTGATGAGTAAGGCTGAACTTGCTAGAAAGGCTGGGGTCTCACCACTTACCATTGACAGGATAGAAAGAGGAATGAACTGCAGGATGGAAACCAAAAGAAAGATTATACTTGCATTGGGTTATAAATTATCTGATAAGGATAAGATTTTTCCTGAATAAGTTCTGAGGTGAAGTGAATGGTTATTTCAAAGAAAAATCAACTGGTGGGAGTGGATGTGGGTTCCAACTCCATTAAACTGGTTGAGATAGAAGATACCAAAAAGGGAAGATTCCTGAAGAATTTTGGCATAATAGGTCTTCCTCACAATGCCATAGTTGAAGGTTCCATAAAAGAGCCTGAAATAGTTGCCTCTGCCATAAGCACACTGATAAAGAACTTAAAAATAAACAATAAAAATATTTCAACCTCAATATCGGGCTTTTCGGTAATTGTAAAAACCATAACAGTGAACACAAAAGAATCCCCTGACCTTGACACAGGCATAAAAGAGGAAGCGGAACAGTATATCCCCTTTGATATTGATGATGTAAACCTTGACTATGAAATAATCAAAAGACATGGGGAAAAGGCAGAGGGCGAGGAAAAGGAGGCTTCTGGTGATTATATTGTGGATGCGATACTGGTTGCAGCCAAAAAGGATATGATTGATGAATATGTGGATATGTTCCACCTTGCCAGACTGAATCCCATGATAATGGACCTGGATGCATTTGCGGTGCAGAATGCATTTGAGATGAGTGAAGGCAATATCCAGGGCTCTTACGCACTTATTAATATCGGAGCAGAGGAGCTGGGAATAAATGCCATAAAGGATGGCATCTCTATATTTACAAGAGACTCATCTTTTGGAGGTAAACATATCACTGAAGACATAATGTCCGCCTTTAATGTCCCCTATGAGGAGGCTGAAAAGATAAAGCTGGGTGGCAAAAAGGTGGATGATACAAAAAAGCTTCAGGAAATATTCTCATCAAATATATCCATCTGGGTGGATGAGATAAAAAAGGCGATTGACTTTATCCTTTCCACCTATCCTGATGAAAAGATAGAAAGGCTCTATGTATGCGGTGGATCATGCAGGATTCCTGGTCTAATAAAATATTTAGAATCTGAAACTGAAATACCTGTTTCAGAAATTAACCCATTTAAAAACCTGAACATAAATGAGAAACTATTTGATTTAGAATATCTGAAATATATGGCCCCCCAGGCAGCAGTTGCTGTGGGGCTTGCCTTGAGGAGCATAGGGGACAAATGATAAGAATAAATTTACTGCCCTTCAGGGAGGCAAGAAGAAGAGAAAATATCAGGAGACAGCTCTCTATCTTCATACTTACTATAATCTTTTTAGTTGTGAGTATGGGATACTTCCACTATTTAAAGATTAATGAATTAAAAACACTTAAAAAAACAGAACAAAAGCTCAGAAAGGATCTCAAGGCATACCAGGAAATTATTAAAAGGGTAAACAAACTGAATAGATTAATATCAGAGCTTCAGGGAAAATTAAAAATAATAAATGATCTAAAATCACAAAAGACCGGACCTGTTCATCTCTTAGATGAAATAGCAATGGCAGTGCCCAGAAACCAGCTCTGGCTAACATCTTTG
>JALVMZ010000212.1 GCA_027032655.1 Desulfobacteraceae bacterium | reverse complement strand
GTATAGAATAGGAGTCTGTAAATAGCATTACCAATCTATCTATACCTATGCCTTCTCCTGCAGTTGGAGGAAGGCCATATTCCAGTGCAACGATATAGTCATGATCCATTAGCTGGGCCTCTTCATCCCCTGCTTCTCTACTGAGCAGTTGCTGTTCAAATCTTGCCTTTTGATCATCAGGGTCATTTAACTCTGTAAATGCATTGGCAATCTCTCTGCCCCCTATGAATAGCTCAAATCTATCCACTATATCAGGATTTCTGTCATTTCTCCTGGAAAGAGGGGATATCTCAGTGGGATACCCTGTAACGAATGTGGGGGCTATCAGTTGGGGTTCCACAAGATGGTCAAACAGTTTTGTCAGCACCTTTCCATGAGATTCATCTTTAGTAATTGGTATCTGATTTTTCTTTGCAAAATCCAGTGAGGCGGCCTTATCTTTTATCACCTCATCAGGGATATCTCCTATCTCTTTTAGTGATTCAAAGAATGATATCCTCTTCCAGGGCGGTGTAAAATCGATTTTCCTGCCCTGGTATTCAATTTCTCTTTTCCCTTTTATCTTATCCAGGAGGTAAAGGAATAGTTCCTCTGTTAAATCCATAAGATCTTCATAGGTGGCATAGGCCATATAGAATTCAAGCATTGTAAATTCAGGATTGTGCTGGGGGGATAGGCCTTCGTTTCTGAAGTTGCGGTTAATCTCATAGACTCTTTCAAGTCCTCCAACAACAAGTCTTTTTAAATATAGTTCGGGAGCAATCCTCAAATAAAGATCAATACCCAGGGCATTATGATGGGTCTTAAATGGTTTTGCAGTTGCACCACCAGGTATGGGCTGCATCATAGGAGTTTCCACTTCAAGAAACTCCCTTTCATTGAAGAAATCCCTTATGCTCTGTATAATCCTGGTTCTTGTAATAAATATCTCTTTCACATCATCATTAACTATAAGATCCAGATATCGTTGTCTGTATCTCGCCTCTATATCTTTTAATCCATGCCATTTTTCTGGTAGGGGCCTTAGAGATTTACAAAGCAACTTTATTTCATGGGCCAATATGGTCAACTCTCCTGTTTTTGTCCTGAAGAAATTCCCCTTGATCCCTATAAAATCACCTATATCCATAAGCTTAAAAAGAGCGTAACTATCATCTCCCACGGTATCCTTTTTTATATACGCCTGAATCTTTCCTGTCCTGTCTTTGATATGGATAAATGATGCCTTTCCGAAACTCCTTATTGCCATGATTCGGCCCGCCATGGAAAACTCTTCATTCACCTCTTGTAACATGTCCTGATCCATGTGACCGAATCTTTCACGGGCATCACCTGAAGTAATTGTTACTTCATATCCTGCAGGATACAGGTCAAATCCCATGGATTTTATGGTCTCAGCCTTTTTTCTTCGCTCTTTCAATAAATTGCTCTTCTGGGTCATTTCTGGATTCCTGTAAATTATATAAATATTGAAAAAAATGGGTAGCTGTATGCTTGTAATCTAAATTGCCTGAATAAGTCAAGGTAAACTTGAATCAACTCTTTTGATGGATTATTGTTGTGGGGTCAGAAGCAGAAATCTGGAATACCTGGGATCAAGGTCTTTAATATTTACCATTTCATATTCTTCACTGAACCGGTCCCACATGGATGAAAGGGCACCTTTAAGTGAAATTAATGCCTCCTGGTCAGGGGCCTCCAACAT
>JALVMZ010000211.1 GCA_027032655.1 Desulfobacteraceae bacterium | reverse complement strand
GAGAAACTCCATTGTCTGATAGATAAGTGGTGGATTTTTTCTCAAAAACAGGGCATCAAGCTCTGTAATATTTTCAAATATGAGTTCCTCCTTTTTAAGACATTTGAATATTTCCCGCCAGTATTTCTTAATTGAGAGGTCTTTGGTTACTGTGATATTTCGCATCCTTGCCACCACCTCATTTTTCCTTATATAGACATCATGGGGTTCAAGGAAATAGACAGTATGCCCTCTTTGATTGCATTCATACATAAGGTGGCTTGTGGTTTCATTGGTGGGGTCAATGGTATCAAGTCTATCCATTAAAAAGGCAATATGCATTTAAATCACCCTATCCTATTAATTATGAATTTTATTATCTCAGAGGCAATATCCTTTCCTGTTACCCGCTCAAGCCCCCGAAATCCTGGGGAATAATTCACATCCACTATCCACTTATTACCTCTTGAATCTTCAATTATATCAACACCTGCTATATCCAGTCCAATACTCTTTACTGCCTTTATTGATAAGCGTTTAAGCTCCTTTGAAGGTTGAATTGGCTCTGGCCTTCCCCCAAGATGCACATTTGACCTGAACTCTCCCTTCTTTGGCCTAACTGACATTGCACCAAGAACCCTGTTGCCAGCAATTAAGACCCTTATGTCTCGTCTTGCTTCAGGTGGAATAAATCGCTGGATAATCAATCCCTTACCTGTTCCAAGTATATTACCACATAATTTCGATGTCTCTTTAACAGAGTTAATCAGAAACACTCCCTTTCCCTGTCTTCCCTGTGATAGTTTTAAGATAACCCTACCTCCACCCATCTCTTTGTAAGCTTCCCTTAAGTTTCTTATATTGCTTACATATCTTGACTCAATAACAGGCAATTCTGCCTGTTTAAGGGTTTGCATGGTAAGAAACTTATTTCTGGCAATGGAAATTGCACTGTAATTATTAATAGAAGGAATACCTGAGAGTTCAAAATGTCGAATCATTGTAAGAGGATACTCTTTTATTGTTGATCCAATCCTGGGCACTATTGTATCCACCCGAATTCTGTTGCTATTTATCATTGAGGCCCCTAAGTCGCCATTAATATTTAAAAATATCCTTTTGGGATTAAGAAGGATCGCCCTGTGTCCCAGATTACCTGAGGCCTCAATCAGTCTCCTGTTTGGATGGTATTTTATATTTTTATAACTAAGTATTCCAATTATCATTCCGCCTTTTCCCGATCAATCTCACTTTATGTCCTTATTATTCACAATCACTTATCCTCTCATGAACCTTCCTCAATCGCTGGCTCAAGACCCTGCATATATGAAGGGCAATCTGAGGATATTCCCTTACTATTTCTCTGAACTCATGCTTATGTAAGACCAAAACCCTGGTCTCTTTTGTGGTTACTATTGTTGCAGATCTTACCATTTCATCAAATAGTGCCATCTCACCAAAATAATCTCCCTCTTTGATCCTATCAAGCTCAATATTACTGCCTTCATGCTCTTTTAACACTGATACCTCTCCAGATACAATCATATACATTGTATCTCCCTGCTCCCCTTCTCTTATAACTGTCTCTCCTTCAGGGTATATCTTTTCCTCAGTTACAGATGCAATGGCTGCAAGTTCACTTACATTTAAGCCTTCAAATATCTGTATCTTTCTCAGATGTATCACTTTATCTGGAATGCTTATTACATTTTCCATTGATCTCTCCTTTTTAC